>JAEWYV010000281.1 GCA_023458615.1 Bacillota bacterium | reverse complement strand
GGAGCCTAAGCTAGATGGCATTCTTTATGCCGTGTCCGATCAGCCATATCTCACGCCGGAGAGCGTGAAAGCATTGATGGATGCATTTGCGGCGAATCCGGAACGGATCGCATCGCTCGGGTTTGGCGGTGTTCGCGGAAATCCGGCGATCTTTCCGAAGGATTTGTTCGGGGAATTGATGGATTTAACGGAGGACATTGGCGGAGGCGCGGTCATCCGGCGGCATATGGAGCGGCTTCTTCTCGTAGAAGCGGGCTTCGCGCTGGAATTGGCGGATATTGACACACGCAGCGAAACAGAATTGGCAGGCAAGGAAGTAACGACATGATCGAACTGATAAAAGGCCACATCATCGAAGCAAAATCCTTTGGCGATCCCTTCATCACGGAAAACGGCTATCTGGTTGTTGAAAACGGCGTGATTCGCGGCGTGTTTGATGCGTTGCCTGCGGAGTTCTCCGGCGCGACGCTGACGGACTATTCCGGCAAGCTGATTTTGCAGGGATTCTCGGACATGCATCTGCATGCGCCGCAGTATCCGATGCTCGGCATGGGCATGGATCTCCCGCTGATGGACTGGCTGAAGGCCTATACCTTCAAGACTGAGGCGCGCTTTGCAGACCCGGAGTTTGCACGGAATGCCTATCGGCGACTCGCGGCGGAGCTTGTGAAAAATGGCACCACACGCGTATGCATTTATTCTTCAACGCATACGGACGCAACGCTGATCCTCATGGAGGAACTGGAGCGCGCGGGTATTGGCGGCTATGTCGGCAAGGTCAACATGGATCGCAACAGCGGGGAGTGCCAGGAACTCACCGAGAGCAGCAAGCGCGAAACCCTGCGTTGGTTGGACGAAAGCGAGTGCTTTACAGGAATCCGTCCGATTTTAACGCCGCGCTTTACCCCAAGCTGCACCAACGAACTGATGCAGTGGCTTGGTGGCATCGCCAAGGAGCGCGGACTATATGTGCAATCGCACCTGAGCGAGAACAATCGGGAAATTGCGTTGGTAAAAGAACTGCATCCGGACTGCGAACAGTATTGGCAGACCTATGAGAAATACGGTCTATGGACCGACCACACCGTCATGGCGCACTGCGTGCATTCCGACGAGCGGGAGCAGCAAGCCATGATCGACCATAATGTGTTATGCGTGCATTGCCCGGATTCCAACATCAACATCTGCAGCGGATTTGCGCCCGTTCGGCAGATGAAGCAACGCGGCGTTTGGGTCGCGTTGGGAAGTGACATCGCGGGCGGCGCACAACTTCCGATGCTCTCCGTGCTGACGGGGTGCCTGCGTATGTCCAAGGCACGCGCGATTGCAACCGAGGGGAAGGAACCGTTCTTAACCGTCGGTGAGGCATACTATCTTGCGACCAGCGCGGGCGCGCGGTATTTTGGCGACAAGGATGGTTTTGCATCGGGCAACCCGCTGCACGCGGTTGTGCTGGACGATGCGTCTCTTCCGCCGAGTGCGCGGGAACTCACGGTGAAGGAGCGGTTTGAGCGCGCGGTGTATCTCTCAGACGAGAGAAACATTCAGGCGGTATACGGCGCGGGAAAAAAGATTAAGTAGCAAAACAAAGCAGCGGCATGGAATGTGCCCGCTGCTTTTTTAAACAATTTGAATAAGAAAATAGCATTCTATTGGATAGCCCGAATATGGTATTGTTATATCAGATTAAGAGAAAATTGCAAGTGACTCTATTACGGACGAAACCGACATAAAATAGTAAGATTCGTTCACAAGGATGGCAGACAGAGTTCAATGTTTTATGGCATCATCCAATTAATAAAACGTAAAACAAAGGGATTTGCCATCGTTGTATCGAATAATTAACATAGGCAGAGTACAAAATAGTTTGCCGAAAAAGGAGTGGTATCATGCGTATTGCGATCACTGGAAAAAACCTTGAGATCTCCGATTACCTCAACGACCTGGTCAACAAAAAGGTCGGCAAGCTCGAGCGCTATTTTCCGCAGGATGCCGATGTATTCGTCACCCTATCCGTGGAAAAGAACCGCCACATTGTGGAGGTAACCATCCCCTATGACGGCGGCGTCATCCGCGGGGAGGAGATCACCGGCGACATGTACGCCTCCATCGACAACGTGCTCGACAAGCTGGAAAAGCAGATCATCCGCCACCGCACCAAACTTGAGAAGTGCCTCCGCTCCGGCGCGTTCCGTGAGATGGAACCCGCACTCTCGATGGAGGACGAAGCGGAGGAGGAAGGGCCGAGCATCGTCCGCGTCAAGCGCTTTGCGATCAAGCCCATGAGCGAAGAGGAGGCTATGCTACAGATTGAAATGGTCGGGCATTCGTTCTACGTCTTCCTCAATTCTGATACGAATCAGATGAATGTGCTCTACAAGCGCAAGGATGGCAACTACGGCCTCATCGAGCCGGAATAATAATTCCATCCGCATCTCCAGAATCGAACGCAATAACAACAGCCCGGCGCTTATGCGCCGGGCTGTTTTGCAAACAATGCGTTATTTCAAATTGAATTACTTCAAATTCTCAGGGTTCAGGCAGAGCAATTCTGGAAGGACAAAAAGACCGTCTTTGCGGATGAGTACATCGTCAAAATAGATCTCGCCGCCGCCGTATTCCGGTGTTTGGATCAGCACGATGTCCCAGTGCTGGCTGGACTTATTGCCGTTGTTGCAGTCGTCATAGCAGCTGCCGGGGGTAAAGTGGATACTTCCTGCGATCTTCTCATCAAACAGGGTGTCCTTCATCGGGAAGGTGACATAGGGGTTGACACCGATGGCAAACTCGCCGACATAGCGCGCACCTTCGTCGATATCCAGCTGTTTGTTGATGCGTTCCGTGTCGTTCGCGGTCGCTTCTACGATCTTGCCGTCCTTAAACGTAAACTTGATGTCCGTAAAGGTAAAGCCTGCCTCCAACGAAGGGGTGTTGTAGGCAATCGTGCCGTTGACGCTGAATTTTACGGGAGCTGTGTAGATTTCGCCATCAGGGATATTCATATTGCCCGCGCATTTGATGGCGGGAAGGCCCTTGATGGAGAAGGTAAGATCGGTGCCGGGGGAGACAAGACGAACCTTATCCGTGCGCTCCATCAGTGCTTTCAGGGAATCCATCGCCCGATCCATCTTGCTATAGTCAAGGGTGCAGACGCTGAAATAATAGTCCTCAAACGCTTCGGTGCTCATATCTGCAAGCTGCGCCATGCTCGGCGAAGGATAGCGGAGGATGACCCACTTTGTTTTGGGAACGCGGATTTTGCCATGCACCGGCGTCCAGTAATATTTCATATAGTCGTTGAATTTTTCGCTGGGCACGTCGGAAAATTCGCTTGCATTTGATCCGCCGCGAATGCCGATGAACGCCTGCATCTGCTCCATCATCGCTGCATCAACCTTGGCGCGGCGCTCCAGCTGCGCCTGTGTGCAATGCATTAGAATTTCGCGGTCGAGGCTCTTGTCCTCCAGCCAGAGAAAAGGCACGCCGCCCGCCTTGTATACCGCTTTGATAAGCGCGCGGGTAAGATCTTCGTTTCCGCCAATGCTCTGGATGAGCACGTTCTCGCCGGGTTTTACTGCGCAGGAAAAGTTGACCAGACCATCGGCCAACTTGAGTATTCTTGGATCAAACATACATATAGCCTCCTGATGGGATAATTTGTCTAGCTGGCGCTGTTGGCACCATCCAATATTATCGCATAGGGCAAACAAAAATGCCAGCTTTGCGGCTGGCATTTGCATAAATATCGTGCATAAAAAATTATATATTAAATTTCGACCTTGTCGGAGCCTCATAGAAACAACCAAGCCTTATGCATTGACATTGTAGATTTTCTTCACATGTTCTGCCCTTGGGACGATGATCAGAAAAACGGCGAAGAACATCAGCGACATGCTTCCAGCAACCACCCAGCGGATGGGCAGCGCGTCGCCAACCGCGCCCGCAAAAAGCTGTCCTAAAATGGTGCCAAGGATGCTGAGCATTTGAAACGATCCGTTGAAGCGCCCGCGCATCTCGTCCGGCAGATAGTTTTGCGTGCCGGAGATGCGGATGTTGTAGCTCGTTACGCCAAGCAGACCATCCAGCAGCATAAACAGAAGCATCGCCCAGAAGGGGAAGAAAAGATATGCTCCGTCGATGAGTGAGATGACCACATAGACAAACAGCGCAATCTGATATTTCTTTTTTTCCGGATAGCGGAAGAAATAGTGCGCCACGCCGCCAATGAGCCGACCGATGGTGTTTGCGCCCATCACGAAGGTATATTGCATGACCCCGTCCACGCCCTGCAATCCTTTGAAAAACGGCAGAGCCAGCGTGGTACAGACCGATCCTGCAAACATCATGACGAAGAAAAACCAGGTGATGGCGCTTAGGCCTTTCTCGCGTTTGAGATAGGCAAAGCCTTCCCGCATATCGATCCAGAGTTGCTTACCGCTGAAGCGTTCTTTTTGGCGCTGCTCCAGGTGCGGTTCCGCCGTGCGAATCTGCGTCTCCGCAATGGCGGCAATCAGGAACGTTACCGCATTGAATAAAAACAGCGGTGCAAGCCCTATGGTTCGGTAGCAAACGCCGGCAATCGGCACCATGATGGCGGTGCTCAGTGGATAGATCAAACTTGAAATCGAATAGGCGCGCGTATAGTTTCCCTCGCTGATGAGCAGCGGGTAGAAGCTATCATAGGCAACGCTGTAGACGCTGTCGATGGAGCCGACAACCATAGAGAGCAGCAGATAAGCCGTATAGTTGAAGAAACCGTGGGATAGCAATAGAAAAAACACGTCATATAGCGCTGCGGAGAGGAAGTCCAGCAGATAGATGACGCGCTTTCTGGAAAAACGATCCAGATAGGGTCCCGCAATCATCGGCAAAACGATACGCGGCAAACTATAGCAGACCATGAAGATGGAATAGAGCAAAACGGAGTCTGTTTTATCGAGCACCAAAAGGCCGATGGCAAAGCCGGCCACCGCGTTTCCAAGCATGGAAACCACAGTGCCAAGCGTCAGGATCGTAAAATCTTTCGTCCAGAGTTTGTTCTTTTGTGCGTCCATGACGGGTAATATATCACGCACCGCCTGTACTTGTAAAGAGACAAAACAATACGGGCCCCCTAATATTCAGACGAATTAAGTGATCTTTATATAAAGCACGATTTGACGCGAGTGAGAGAGCATTGCCACTGCCGATCACCGTGCGGGTTGACGATTCTGCTTGGGTGTTCTATCATACTCTTTACGTAGTAAAGGAAAAGCGGAAATCCGGGGTGTGGATGCGATAGCGTTGCATCTTACGAAGGTTTTTCCATATATCCCGCAAGGAGGGACAAAGCATTGATTCAAGAAAAAACGGCGCGCGCGGTATTATTTGAAGCGCAGAAGAGCGGCGCGGACTATGCCGAATTGTTTTTAGAGGACACCGAGAGCAC
>JAEWYV010000280.1 GCA_023458615.1 Bacillota bacterium | reverse complement strand
AAATACTCGCCAAAACGAAAATTGAGAAGAAACTCCAAATGGAATTCCTTCTCAATTTTGGTCTGGGTGACAGGATTTGAACCTGCGACCTCTTGACCCCCAGTCAAGCACGCTACCAAACTGCGCTACACCCAGACGGCGTTGTTTATGATAGCATTTGACCGAAAAAAAGTCAACAGTTCATGCGCCGATTTGGCTGGAAATCTATGCAAAAAAACGGAGCCATCGGGGAATAAGTTTGAGTGATGTGTTATAATCAAACAGATATTGTTAAAAATTACAAACGAAGGATGAACATCCACATGAACTTTTTTAAGCTTACCCCGGCTGAACAGATTGCCTCTATCATGCGCCGTGTTTATGACCGCGGACTCACCACCGCCACTGGCGGGAATATCTCAATTTTAGATGAGCACGGCGATATTTGGATCACGCCCAAGGCGGTTGACAAGGGCAGTTTGAATCAGAAGGATATCGTGTGTGTACATCCCGACGGATCGTATGACGGAATTCATGCGCCCTCAAGCGAAATATTCTTTCATCGCGCAACCTACCGCGCCAGACCGGACTTTCGCGCGGTGGTGCACGCGCACCCTGTCTACTGTATCGCGTTTTCACTGACGCGCACGCTCCCGCGTGTGGATCTTTTGCCGCATACCGAGCAACTCTGCCGCAATATGCGCCTCTCAAAATATGCCATGATGGGCAGTCCTGCGTTGGGCGACAACATGCATGCGGAGTTTGCCAAAGGGGCGGATGTCGTATTTCTGGAGAACCATGGGGTTTGCGTGGGCGGCAATAACCTGCTGGTGGCGTACCAACTATTCGAGACCATTGAATACGCGGCGAAGCTCGACCTGCTTTCGCGGAAAACCGGTGCGGCGCTCTCGCTCACGGATGGACAGAAGCAGCGGTATGCAAATCGCGCGAAACCATCCTATAAGGCAATGTTGCGCCGTAGTCCGGGTGAGCGTGAACGGCTGCTCCGCGCAGATATGGTGCAAAAACTGCGCCGGGGTTGTGAACATGCCCTGCTGACCGGTGCGACCGGTGTATGCAGCGCAAGGGTGGACGAACACGCATTCCTGATTACGCCGGAAGGTCTGGATCTGGCATTGCTGGAAGAGCAGGATATTGTATTGATTTGTGGAGAGTTGGCGGAGGAAGGGAAGATTCCTTCTATCGAAGCGCCCTTGCACGCCGCAATCTATGCACACCAGCCGGAAACACAGGCGGTGTTTTCCGCCGCTCCGGCGCATGTAATGGCGTTTGCCGCCTCCGCGCGTGAATTTGCGACGTCTACCGTGCCGGAGAGCTACTATATGCTTCGTGCTGTGCCAAAGTGCAAATTTGAAGAAGCGGTCGATCAGCCGGAAGTAGCCGCAACACATTTTTCGAGCAAGACTCCGGTCGTATTGTTTGACCACTATCGT
Organism: Bacillota bacterium; assembly: GCA_023458615.1. Taxonomy (GTDB): domain Bacteria; phylum Bacillota; class Clostridia; order Christensenellales; family CAG-138; genus UBA7703. The sequence goes on along the minus strand of JAEWYV010000280.1, from coordinate 4,674 downwards.
CTTGTGACGACGGGGGAAACACTCTTTACCGCGTTTGACCGCATGGAGGTTGCTGAGGCAACAGCGGCTTCTATCCTCACTGCGCAGGACGCGGGAAGCATTATCCTGCTCGACGAAAACGAAGTGCGAGAACTTCGCGAAACATTTCATCTTGGCTAAAAACGCACAAATTGGGCAGGCGGATATGTTCCACCTGCTTTTTCTATGTGCGGATATCATAAATGTGGCAATGGGTAAATGATAGACAGAGTAAAATTCAGGTGCGAATGTAAAATAAACTTGATAAAATGCAAATAGATGAAAAATTGGTGTAAAGTATGTAAGGAATTTGTGTTAAACTTTACATTGGGTGAAAAATGGCATTCATAGGGATGGTGGAGAAATGACGATCACATTTCAAGATTTTATTGCGCGATTCATGAGCAATCCGGCGCTGATGATAACCGTTGCGCTGACGCTCGGCGTTATTCTGGTCAATGGATGGACCGATGCGCCAAACGCGATTGCAACGTGTATTTCAACGCGCTCCATGGCACCGCGCCCTGCAATCTTCATGGCGGCCGGGTTTAACTTTTTAGGGGTCTTTGTCATGACCCTGCTCAACGCAACCGTTGCGCAAACGATCTACAATATGGTGGACTTTGGCAACAACGCGGGGGATGCAACCATCGCGCTCTGCGCTGGTATGTTCGCAATCGTTCTATGGGCAACCATCGCGTGGTATTTCGGCATTCCGACCAGCGAGAGCCATGCGCTCATCGCTGGAATCTCCGGCGCGGCGGTCGCCATTCAAAACGGGTTTGCGGGCATCAATGGATCAGCATGGCTGAAGGTTATCTATGGTCTCGTGCTTTCCTCGGTGCTTGGTTTTGCAATGGGCTTTGGCACAACGAAACTCATGGCGCTTCTCTTTAAACACATGGAGCGGCGGCGCGCGGATCGCTTCTTCCGCGGCGGGCAGATTGCGGGCAGCGCCGCTATGGCGTTTATGCATGGCGCCCAGGATGGACAGAAATTTATCGGCGTATTTCTACTCGGAACATTCCTCGCAGGCGGTCAAACGGACGTGACCACGTTTACTATCCCGGTCTGGCTCATGATCCTTTGTTCGCTAGTCATGTCGCTCGGCACCTCTGTCGGTGGTTTGCGCATCATCAAAGCGGTTGGCATGGACATGGTCAAACTGGAGAAATATCAGGGTTTTTCCGCCGATATCGCGGCTGCGGGCTGCCTGCTTCTCTCGTCCTTGACGGGTATTCCGGTTAGCACGACGCATACAAAGACGACCGCAATCATGGGCGTTGGCGCAAGCAGACGCTTGAGCTCGGTGAATTGGGGCATTGTCAAAGAGATGGTCTATGCTTGGGTGCTTACGTTCCCTTGCTGCGGCCTTGTTGGATTCTTGATGGTCAAGCTGTTTCTGGCAATCTTCTAATGAAACCCCGGCAGCAGCAGTTAGTTTTAATAATCGAATGTTTGAAGGAGAAGGGGTATGAAAAAACAGCACACCAACGAATATTTTGAAGGGTTTGTCAGTGGGATGGAGAGCGCCTGCAAGGCGGCGGAGTATCTGGAGAGCGTAGTAGAGCATTATGACCCGGCGAAGTTGGACGATCAGGTTGAAGAGATGCATAAGATTGAGCATGAGGCAGATTTAAACAAGCATCTGCTCATGCAAAAACTTGCCAAGGAATTCATTACGCCCATTGAACGCGAGGACATCATCCTGCTGCTGCAGCAGATTGATAACGTCACGGACTTTATCGAAGATGTTGTGCGCAAGATGTATATGTACAATGCGACTTCCATGCGATTTGAAGCGCTGGAGTTTGCGACCATCATCAAACAGTGCTGTTATGAATCGCGCGATGCGCTCAAGGAGCTCCCGGGATTCCAGAAGTCCAGCGAGCGGCTTGCGCAGGCGATTATCAAGGTCAATGATTTTGAAGAGCAGGGCGACCGCCTCTATTGCGCGGCAATGCGCAGGCTCTATTGCGAGAACGCTGAGTCGCTGGAGCGCATCACCTGGACAAAGCTCTTTGACTGGATGGAAGCCTGCTGCGACGCATGCGAAGATGTCATGGAGAGCGTTGAGCTCGTCGTCATGAAAAACAGCTAACAAATCCGAACCAAAACACAAAGCCCGCTTGCAGATTTTGCAGGCGGACTTTTTTTGCAGCATTTATTTCTAGATATTTCTATGAGCGTCGATAACGACTTAGTCCAGCGAGAGAATATATTTTGCAGTCTCTTCCAGATGCATGGCGCGGGAGGCTTTTACAAGAATGGTATCCCCGTCCATCAGAATCTCCGGTAGCGTCTGGATTAAGGCATCCTGCGTTGCATAATAGCAGCAGCTTCCGTTTCCGGCGGCATTCAGCGCGCCGAGGAATATCCGTTCACTTTCCGCGCCGACGCAGAGGATGACGTCGATAGTATGCTCAGAAACATAACGTCCGATCTCCTCATGAAGACGAGCGGAAGCATCGCCTAGTTCCCGCATATCCCCAAGAATACAGACGCGCCTGCCCGGGCACTTTTCCAGAACATCGACGGAGGCCTGTACCGAGGTCGGGTTGGCGTTATAGGTGTCGTCAATCAAGGTAAATCTCTTGAGGCGGTGCACATTCATGCGCCCCGGCAGGGGACGATAGGAGGCAAGCCCTTCCGCCAATTCGGAGAACCGCATGCCAAGTAACAGACCCACGGAGACGGCGCAAAGCGCGTTATAGACCGAGTGCAGTCCGAGTGAGGGGACATGCATGCGGAAGGATTCACTCTGATAGGAGGCGGTGAAGCGCATGCCGTCAAGCAGCAGATCCTCAATCTCGTCTCCGCGGACGTGGCACTGAGGGCCTAAGCCGTAAAGCAGCGCATTCGGGATGGTGCAAAGCATGTCGTCATCCCCGTTTGCGATGACGCGCCCGCCGGGACGCATATGCGCCAGCATCTCTGTCTTCCCTTTAAAAATACCTTCGCGCGAGCCGAAATTTTCGATATGCGCCAATCCGATGTTGGTAAACAGACAGAAATCCGGCTGTACGAATGAGGCGATTCTGCCAATCTCTTCGAAATGATTGGTACCCATTTCAACGACGGCAACCTCGTGTTTTTCTTCGAGGCTGAAAATGGTCAGCGGCGCGCCGGTTTCGTTGTTCAGATTGCCCTGCGTTTTCATAACGCAAAAACGTGCAGAGAGTGCCGCCGCCACCATATCCTTGGTGGAGGTTTTGCCTGCGCTGCCGGTAAGCCCGATAACCGGGATGGAAAATTTATTGCGATAGCAGCGCGCAATGTCATGTAGCGCGCGCAGCGTATCCGACACGAGGATATACGGAGCAGTCTCCAGCACACGGCTGGAGATGACGAGTGCGGCGCCGTTTTCCCGCGCCGCGGGGATAAAGTCATGCCCGTCCAGCCGTTCTCCGATATAGGGAACATAGAGAGAGCCTGGTTTTGCGCTCCGGCTGTCGATGACGATGTCCGACACTGCTTGATCCAGCAGAGCAGTATCGCCAAAGTATTGACCGCCGCAAGCGGTGAGAATTTCGGAAAACAAATATTGCTTCATGCTGATTTAAACCGTTCCAGCGAGAGCTTAACAATAGTTTCACAGAGCGCGGGATAGTCCAGCCCGTAGTGCTCCGCTTCCTGCGGGAGCAGACTGGTCGGTGTCATGCCGGGCAGGGTGTTGGCTTCGAGGCAATACGCCTCGCCCTCTGCTGTCAGCAAAAAATCCACACGTGCGTAGACGCCGAGCTTGAGGGCACGATAGGCCTTCTTTGCAAGCGTTTGCACCTGTTCGGTGAGTTCCGGCGAGATACGCGCGGGCACAATCTCCTCCGTCCAGCCCTTTTGATATTTATGCTGATAATCATAGAACCCGTGCTTGGGTACGATTTCGATGAGCGGAAGAGCAGTGATATCCTCTCCGGTGCCGATCACGCCGGCGGAGAGCTCCATGCCGGAGATATATGCTTCCACGATGAGTTCATCTTCAAAGGCAAAACCTGCTTCGATGGCGGGCGCCAGCGCTTCACGCGAGCGCACAATTTCGACGCCGATGCTCGAGCCACCGCTGTTTGGCTTGACAACACAGGGGATCGGGAAATGTTCCGTATCAAACGGAATACCCTTTCGCGCAACAGCCCAGTCCGCCGTCAAAACACCCTCGCTGCGCAGCAGGGATTTGCTTACGCTCTTATCCATCGCCAGTGCGCAGCCGATGGAAGGATTGCCGGTATATTTGATGTCGCATAGATCAAAGAATGCTTGCAGGCTACCGTTTTCTCCTACGCCGCCATGCAGGGCGAGAAAGGTGAGATCCGCCGCCCGGCAGAGCTCCAAGATTCCGTTGCCGATCTGTTCGGAAAACCCGTCTTTTCGCATGGCGCGGACGGCGGAGAGATCCGGCGCGGCTTCCGGCACGGAAAACGGAGGAAGCATGCCATTGCAGATAAACGCTTGCTCAATTGGGTTAGGTAGGGAATCTACCCCGAAGAAGAGATCAACAAGAATGGCGTTATGTCCCTTTTTACGCAGGGCATTGGTCACCATGGTTCCGGTGGAGAGGGAGACGTCGCGCTCGGGCGAGAGCCCGCCGGCTAGGACTACGATGTTCATAATTGGTATCCTTTCCGATTTTTCAGGATCGGTGCATCGAACTGTTCGCGC
>JAEWYV010000279.1 GCA_023458615.1 Bacillota bacterium | reverse complement strand
CATCTGCGCAATCAAGGGATTCCCGTTTTTTTGATGCATCTGACCTGTTTTGTGTGCCGTGTGCATACCAACCATTCGAATCCATGCGCTAGAGTAAGCATAGATAAGGAGGTTGTATTATGTTTGTATTTGCAAGGGAATCTCAATATGTAACCGCCGTGAATAAAATTATGTTCTGGATGTCGATTCTCGCTTGCGGTCTATGTGGTGTTATGTTTATTGCAGGTCGAACGAACATGGTTTCATCCGATGCGGTCATCTATTACCCCGCCTTACTGATTACGGGTATTGCGATGCTATTTTGTGCCGTTGGGATGATTGGTATGCTGTTTGGCAATCGCGTCGGTGGATATGCCGCACTCGGATTTGCGATATTATTCGTCGTCGGCATCGCCACGCTTTCTCTTCCGAGCAAGAATTACGATCTTTTTAACGTTGCCGGCCTTGCCATTTTGGTTCTCTGGCCGACGCTAGCAACGCTGTTTGGGGTGAAGAGGATCAATCATCAGGAGATCGACCTAAAGCAAGAACTATTGCTAAAAGGCGCGCTATTTGGAAAAATTATGTTTGGAGCCTTGTATGTGTTAACTATGCTGACAATCATCTTTGGTTTTATCAGCATTCTGCGAACTTAATCATTTCAAAATCAACTTCTCAAAACAAAATATGATTCGCTGAATGAAACAACTCAATCCGGCAAACAAACGAGAACCGCGGTTACCCGCGGTTCTCGTTGTATCTGTGTTGTTGTGTCTCTTATTCCATGCTGTTGAGTTTCTTATAGTACTCAATCTTGTCCATTGCTTCCTTCTCGGCGCGATCGAACAGCCCTTCTGCAACATCCGGGAAGGTCTTCTTGAGCGATGCATAGCGCACTTCGCTGGTAATGAAGTCCTTGAACGTGCCGTTGGCATCCTTGCTGTCGAGGACGAATGGGTTCTTGCCTTCGAGCGCGAGATCGGGATTATACCGATACAGCGGCCAGTAACCGGACTCGACGGCCTTCTTCGCCTCCAACTGGGAATGCCCCATGTTGATGCCGTGATTGATGCAGGGCGAATAGGCGATAATGAGGCTCGGTCCCTTATAGGCTTCCGCCTCGTTGACAGCCTTCATGAGCTGGTTCGGGTTTGCGCCCATGCTGACCTTCGCCACATAGACGTAACCATAGCTCATCGCCATCATGCCGAGGTCTTTCTTCTTGGTGCGTTTGCCGGCGGCTGCGAACTTCGCAATGGAGCCGGTCGGCGTCGCTTTGCTGGACTGTCCACCCGTGTTGGAGTACAGCTCGGTATCCAGCACGAGAACGTTAATATCCTCATCCATGGCGAGTACGTGGTCGAGTCCGCCGTAGCCAATGTCGTATGCCCAGCCGTCGCCGCCGAACACCCAGATGGACTGCTTGGCGAGTAGATCTTTGCTCTCGAGCAGTTCGCAGGTGAGTTTGCAGGCTTCGCAGTCGCAAACCTTGCCGTTCTTGATCCAATCGGCTTCCCATTCGGTGCCGGTCATGTCGAGTCCGTCCTCAGCCGCCGCAACGAGTCGATCCGCCGCCGCGAGGGAGGCCTGACCGTTGTCCTTGTTGTCCAACCAGTTCTGGGCAGCCGCGCGGAGTTCGTCGGTGGTGTATTCCGCCGCGATCAGCTTCTCCACAACCTCGGTGAGGCGATTGCGGCGCTGCGTGTTGGCAAGCACCATGCCAAAGCCGAACTCGGCGTTGTCTTCAAACAGGGAATTGGCCCAGGCGGGTCCGCGGCCCTTATCGTTGGTGGTGTAGGGGCAGGTCGGCGCGCTGCCGCCGTAGATGGAGGAGCAGCCTGTCGCGTTTGCGATGACCATGCGATCACCAAACAGCTGCGTAATGAGCTTGACATACGGGGTTTCGCCGCAGCCTGCGCACGCGCCACTGAACTCGAAGAGCGGCTTCTTAAACTGGCTGCCCTTGACCGTGGTGGTGTTCAAGTCGATATCTTTCTCCGGCAGAGCCGCGAAGTAATTCCAGTTGTCCTCTTCCTTTTCCACGGCATCCGCCAGCGGACGGAATTCCAGAGCCTTGACCTTTGCGGGGCAAACGTCGATGCAGTTGCCGCAGCCGGTGCAATCCCAGGGGCTGATCTGAATGCGGAACTCATAGTTCTCAAAGCCCTTGCCCTGCGCCTTCTTGGTTTCAAACCCGGCGGGAGCGGCGGCCTTTTCTTCTGCCGTGACCAGCACTGGGCGGATGACCGCGTGCGGACAGGCCAGCGAGCACTGGTTGCACTGAATGCAGTTTTCAGCGATCCAGCGGGGAACATCAACGGCGATACCGCGCTTTTCATACTTGGTCGTGCCGGTGGGAACCGTGCCGTCTGCGCTGAGCTTGGAGACGGGCAGCTTGTCGCCTTCCTGTGCGAGAACCGGCCCGATGAACTCCGCGAAATACGGATCGTCGGTAGTCTTCACCGCAACTGCACCGTCGGTCGCCGTCGCCCAGGATTCGGGATACTTGACTTCTTCAAATCCGGTTGCGCCGAGGTCGATGGCGTCCCAGTTCTGCTTGACGACTTCGTCGCCCTTCTTGCCGTAGGACTTCTTTGCGGCGGCCTTCATGTATTCAATGGCCTCTTCCGCGGGGATCACGTTGGCAAGTTTGAAGAACGCGCTCTGCATGATCGTATTGATGCGTCCGCCCATGCCAACCTCGCGAGCGAGCTTGATGGCGTCGATGTTATAGAACTTGAGCTTTTTCTTTGCGATAGCCTGCTTCAGAGAGGCGGGCAGTTCGCATTCCATCTCGGCGAGCGTCCAGGAGCTGTTGAGCAGGAAGATGCCGCCTTCGCGGATACCATCAGCAACGGCATAACGCGTCACATAGGACGGGTTATGGCAGGCAACGAAGTCCGCGTGGTCGATGAGGTACGGGCTCTGGATTGGCTTTTTACCGAAGCGCAGATGCGAAACAGTCAAGCCGCCGGACTTCTTCGAATCATAGGCAAAATAGCCCTGCGCATAGAGCGATGTGTGGTCGCCAATGATCTTGATGGAGTTCTTGTTCGCGCCAACCGTACCATCGGAGCCGAGGCCGAAGAATTTGCACGCAATGGTGCCTTCCGGCGAGGCATTAACCTGGCGGCGGACGGAGAGCGACGTGTTGGTCACATCGTCAACAATACCGACGGTGAAGTGGTTCTTCGGCTGCTTGAGTTCAAGGTTTGCAAACACGGCATCCACCATGGACGGCGTGAATTCCTTGCTGCCGAGGCCGTAACGTCCGCCGACAACTTCGATGTCCTTGTGTCCGGTTTCCACCAGCGCGTTGAGCACGTCCTGATAGAGCGGTTCGCCGAGGGAGCCGGGCTCCTTGGTGCGATCCAGCACCGCGAGGCGCTTCACGCTCTTGGGCAGGGCGTCTACAAATTTGGAAGCCACGAACGGGCGATAGAGGCGAACCTTGAGCAGGCCGAGCTTTGCGCCCTGCTTGTTGAGGTATTCGATGGTCTCCTCGGAGACATCCGCGCCGCTGCCCATGAGAACAAGAACGTTCTCCGCATCGGGCGCGCCGACATAGTCAAAGAGGTTATACTTGCGGCCTGTGATTTTGCCGACTTCTTCCATGTAATGCTCGACAATGCCGGGAACCGCGTCATAATACTTGTTGGATGCTTCGCGGCCCTGGAAGTAGATGTCCGGGTTCTGCGCCGTGCCGCCCTGGTGCGGATGCTCGGGGTTGAGCGCGCGCGCGCGGAACGCCTTCACCGCGTCATAGTCCAGCAGTTTGCCCATGTCTTCATAGTCAATGGTTTCGATCTTCTGCACTTCGTGAGAGGTGCGGAAGCCATCGAAGAAATGGAGGAACGGAACACTGCCCTTGATCGCGGCAAGGTGCGAAACAAGCGCGAGGTCCATAACTTCCTGAACGGAGGCGGAGGCCAGCATGGCAAAGCCGGTTTGACGGCAGCTCATGACGTCGGAATGGTCACCAAAGATCGAGAGAGAATGCGCGGCAAGAGCACGCGCGCTGACATGGAACACGCCGGGAAGTAATTCGCCGGAGATCTTGTACATGTTCGGGATCATCAGCAGCAGACCCTGAGAAGCGGTAAACGTCGTGGTGAGCGCGCCCGCCTTGAGAGAGCCGTGCACTGCGCCAGCGGCGCCGCCTTCACTCTGCATTTCAGCGATGCGAACCTGTTGTCCGAAGATGTTCGTTCTTCCGTTTGCCGACCAATCGTCCGCTACTTCCGCCATGGGAGAAGACGGCGTGATCGGGTAAATCGCCGCAACGTCCGAAAATGCATACGCTACGTGCGACGCGGCGGTATTACCGTCGATTGTCATGGTTTTTGCCATTTGGTGGATGCCTCCTAATGATATGTATGGAATCGGGTTTCGCCCAATGATTACCACCCAATATTATACCTTTAACACTTTATACTGTCAATGAAACCAGCGCGCGATACGCATATAAAATGCAGGAATTTCATTCATTTCACAATTTAAATTTCGATTTTTTGCGATTGAATTGCAGGATTCCCTGCAAATTTGAATTCGTCTCAAAATGAAACGGATTTATCGTATATTTTTTAGAGCAGAAAGCGGAAGATTGCCTCTCCCGCTTTGCGAATTTTGCAACATGTGTTGTATTTTGTTAATCAAACAACCGATCCCGATAGGTATTCATCAGCGACATCAACGGCAGACCGAGCGCAAAGCAAGCGATTGCCTGCCCGATTGCGACGTATCCCGCCGCAACCCAATAGCTGACGCCAACTTGATACACATAGGTCAAGAGCGCACCGACAACCAGCGCGTTGACCACCACCGACGGCAGCGGAGCCAGCCATTTTGGCGCGCGCTTGCGCAAGAAATACGTGAGATATGCCGCAAGCAGCGTCGCAAGGCTACCGAACACCACGTCATAAATCGGCGCTCCCGTGAGCAGATTTGCAATCAAGCAGCCGATGAACAGTCCCGGCACCGCCGAGAACGTGAAATACGGCAATACGCTCATCACCTCCGACACGCGGCACTGAATCAGCCCAGATGATATAGGTGCCAGTACGATGGTCAGCAGCGCATAGACTGCCGCAATGATCGCCCCGCGCACAAGTTCGCGCACGGTCATGTTCTTTGTTCGTTCCAATGAGTTTCAGTCCTCTCTTAGTGTCCCATCCCCGCGCTGAGCAGACGGTCTACCTCTGCTCTGCTCTC
>JAEWYV010000278.1 GCA_023458615.1 Bacillota bacterium | reverse complement strand
GCGCACGGCGCCTCGGAAACCGGCTGGATCAGCTGTTCTCCGGCAAGGATGGCTCACCCTCGCGCTTTCGTTTTTTAACCGAGGCACATTATCCCGGCTTTGTCGTGGCTCTGTCTTGCCTTATTCCGCTGCTGCCAAACGGACTGGTTCCCTACATTGCCGCACGAACAAAGATTACGTTCTGGCAGTTTTTTGTAGCGGTCTATCTCGGCAGTATCCCAACTCTGCTCTTATTAACTGCCATCGGTAATAAACTCCTGCGCGGCGATTATCTAACCATGGCGCTACTGGGCGGGATGCTTGTTCTCGGTGTTGCGCTATTGTATCTCTTCCGGGGTCGTATCTTTGCCCTGCTGGATCGCATTCACGCTGCACACGACGCACGAAAACTCAATCAGCCAGACGAATAAGTCTATCAATAGCAAAATGCACGCTCCTGTACGGACGTGCATTTTTGTTTGTATTGTCCCTTACCGCTCTATTGTTCCGGCCCTAAACCGCGGACAGTGCAGTTGCCAATCTCCCGTGCAATCAGTTCCCCCGTCTTTAACACCATTGCAGGTGCATGCGCGCGCGGGTCACCCTCATTTCTCGGGCGGTATTGCTGCAGATAAAAACGATCACATCCTTTTACGAGTTTCGCCGTTTCAATCGCATCTTCCTGTGTGAGCTGCGGCGAAAAAGTCAGCCGAAACTCATGAGTGATGCCACTGTTGCGAATAATGGCAATACTGCGGCGAATCGCATCCATGTCTACATCCGCCCTTGCGATTTCGCAATATTTCTCCGCAGGTGCTTTCACATCCATTGCAATATAGTCGATCAATGCTTTGTTTGTGAGCGAGAGAAGGGTCTGCGGCTTTGTCCCGTTGGTGTCCAGCTTGATTAAATAACCAAAGCTGCGCACCCGCTCAATAAATGCTTCCAAATTTTGTTGGAGCGTCGGTTCACCGCCGGAAATCGTAACGGCAGAAAGAAGTCCGGCACGCTTCTCAAGATAATCCAGCACCGGTTCCTCAGCCATAATGGGCGCTTCTCTGCCGAGAATATGTGCGTTATGACAATAGATGCAATCCAAATTACAATACGGTGTGAAGACGACCGCGCACGGCTGACCGGGATAATCGACAAACGATGTTTTTTGAAACCCAGCGATGAGCATGAAACTTTTTATCCCTTCTTCGCCATAGATGGATTGGTTCCCATTCATTGTAGCATATTCTCCTGCAAAAAAGTTGGAGACATGCTGTTTGGCACATCTCCAATCAGAATGAATCTAATTGCTTTTTAAGCTAAATCAGATCACAAACTTCTTACGCAGCAAATACTCTTCCTTTTTGCCGGGATTATAATTTTGAACGGGGCGCAGATAGCCGACTACGCGTGACCACACCTCCGCCTTCTGACCGCATGTCGGGCAGTTGAAATGTTCCCCAGCGATATACCCGTGCTCTTTGCAAATCGAGAACGTCGGCGTAATGGAGATATAGGGCATCTTATACTTGGCAAACACACGTTGAATCAGCGTTTTTGCGGTTTCAATATCCTCAATCCGCTCGCCAATATACAGATGTTGCACCGTTCCGCCCGTGTAGAGGGACTGGAGTTCATCCTGTAAATCGCAGCATTCGAAGATATCATCCGTGTATCCAACAGGCAACTGCGAGGAATTAGAGTACATCGGTTCGTCGATGCCGGACTGAATGATGCCGGGATACTTCTCATGATCAATCTTCGCAAGCCGGTAACTGGTTCCCTCGGCAGGCGTGGCTTCAAGGTTGTAGCTATGCCCTGTCTCCTCCTGGAACTCAATCATCAGCGCACGCAGATAGTGCATGATCTCCAGCGAAAATGCAAGTCCTTCCGGGCTGCCGATATCCTTGCCGATAAAGTTCAGGCAGCACTCGTTCATACCGACGAGTCCAATGGTGTTGAAATGGTTTGTCCAATATTCCCCTGTCCGTTCCTTCACATGGCGGAGATAATAAGAAGAATACGGATACAACCCCTGCTCGGTCTGCGTTTCAATGATTTTGCGTTTGATTTCGAGGCTTGTTTTGCCCAGTACCGCAATTTTCTTGAGTCGCTCAAAGAAGTCCTCTTTCGAAGTAGCTAGATAACCAATGCGGGGTAGATTGATGCTATATACGCCGATGCTTCCCGTCATGGGATTGCTCCCAAAGAGGCCGCCGCCGCGCTTACGCAGTTCCCGTTTATCCAACCTGAGCCGGCAGCACATGGAGACCGCATCCTCCGGCGAAAGGTCGGAATTGACATAGTTTGCAAAATACGGAATGCCATATTTGCAGGTGATGCGCATAAAGTCATCCACAACAGGACTCTTCCAGTCAAAATCTTTGGTGATATTGATGGTCGGAATCGGGAAGGTAAATACACGCCCTTTTGCGTCGCCCTCCAGCATGACCTTACAGAACGCACGGTTAAAGAGGTCCATCTGTTCCTGAAACTCGCCGTAGGTCTTATCCGTCATCTGACCGCCAATGAGCACGGGCTCATCCTTTAACGTGGACGGAACCTTGATATCGAAGGTCAGGTTCGAAAACGGGCACTGGAATCCGACACGTGTAGGGACATTGATGTTGAAGATAAACTCCTGCAAACACTGACAAATCTGTTCAAATGTCATCTTGTCATAATAGACAAACGGCGCGCAATAGGTGTCAAACGAGCTCCAGGCCTGCGCCCCCGCCGTCTCGCCCTGTGTGGTGAAGGTTGAGTTGACGATCTGACCCAAAAATGAACGTAGATGCTTTGCGGGCTTGCTCTCAACCTTTCCATCGACGCCGCCAAACCCGTCAGAGAGCAGCTGGCGAAGATCCCAACCGGCGCAATAGGGCCCAAAGAACCCAAGGTCGTGGATATGCGCGTCTCCCGTCTCATGCACTTTGCAAACATCGATCGGATAGACCTCATAGAGCCAATATTTCTTTGTAAAGGTTTCGCGCACATAATTGTTGAGGCCATTGACGCTGCGCTGCATGTTCGCGTTTTCCTTTACGCCCCAGTCGCGGTCGTTGAGGTAGTCGCCAAACATATCAATCGTTGCTCCGATGAGCGCATTGATTTCACGCGTCCCACGGCGCTTTTCGCGATAGAGAATATAGGCCTTGGCGGTCTTGGCATGTCCGGCCTCGATCAAAACCTTCTCCACGAGATCCTGAATGCCCTCAACATCCGGTGTAGTGCTGCCATAGCGCGCCTCGGCAAGACGAACCACCTCGTCGGTAAGCCGCTCTGCGCGCTCCTCATCCGTGCCGTTGACGGCCTGAGCCGCCTTCCAGATTGCATTCTTTATTTTTCTGCGGTCAAACGGTTCCTTGTGTCCGTCGCGCTTGATAATCTGCTCAAACATCCCCGTATACCCCCCTGATCTAGCGTGTAGTAATAGTTTACCTTTCGCTATATTTTGTGTCAAGAGACCCCTATGCATACCAAATATTGATATATTCAGTGGATACTCTGTGGACAACTTTGGAAGAAACAGGACCAAAGGTCAAATTCATGTAAAATAGGGTTGTTTCTTAGCATCTTGTAAGTATAACATCGTTACATAATATGAATATCG
>JAEWYV010000277.1 GCA_023458615.1 Bacillota bacterium | reverse complement strand
GCGACAAAGTTAAACGTGTGCGGCAGCAGCACCGCGCCGGTGAAGATATAATCCAGACGCGAAGCATGATTGCTGACCATAATGTAGGCACCTTTGCAATCCCGCGGGTCATCCTGAAACGTTGTCTTAACACCGAGCTTTTTAAAATAGAGTAGCTTCCAAAGATAGCCCAAGATCCAATAAATCAGCGTTGGCGGTTTTCGAATTTTTCGGGAATAGAGTTGTTCTGCCAGCGTTTTTTGTTTCTTCGCCATACTCGCGCTCCTTCATGATTGTCCTCGTCTCTGAAGAGCATTCTAACAGAACATGCGCCAAACGGCAAACACAGAGGAGTGAAACTCTGGGACAAGCAAACGGCGGCGCTTTGCGCCGCCGTTTGTAACAGGCATCGTTTTATTTGATCTTATCGAGGCTCTCGTCGTCACCCAGCAGATAGATTGAATCGTCCTTATGAAACGGATCGTTTGGCGCGATATTCACCGTCACATGCCCGTCGCGTCGCAGCGCGATAACGGAAACGCCGTAGCGGTTACGCACGTCAATCTGCGCGAGTGAGCGGCCAACCCAGTCCCTCGGAATCTCGATCTCATGAATGCTATATTCCTCCGAAAGATCGAGAGAATCCAGCACGCCTTCGCTCACCAGTGAGCGCGCAAGGCGAATGCCGCCGTCATGCTCCGGCTGCACCACGCGATCCGCTCCTGTTTTGATCAGGAGCTTTTGGTGCAGGTCATCCTGCGCTTTGGCAACGATTTTCTTTGCGCCCATCTCACGGCAGAGAACCGTCGCCAGAACCGAAGCGCGAATATCGTCTCCGATACAAATGACGACGCAGTCAAAATTCCGAATGCCAAGCTGCGCAATGGCACGCTCGTCCGTCGTGTCCGCCTGCACCGCGTGCAACACGCTGTCCTTGACGGCGCTGACGCGATCCGCGCGTTTATCCACGGCGAGCACCTCGTGCCCAAGGGTAGTTAGCATACGCGCTGTGCTTTGACCAAAACGCCCGAGACCGATGATAATAAAACTTTTACTCATATTGTTTTCGCTACTCCTTGCAGCATTTTTGTTGTTGCGGTTAATTGCACCTTCATTCGGACCAGTTTATCCAATCAGGATATCCTCTTGCGGATAATGCAGAACCTTTTCTTTTGCCGTGCTTTCGGCGAGTGAAACGGCAACTGTTATGAGCCCGACGCGCCCGCCATACATCAGCAAAATCAGAATCACACGGGTGACGGAAGAGCCCGCCGCCGTTACACCGGTTGAAACGCCAACGGTACAAAACGCGCTCGTCGCCTCATAGAGCTGATTCAGCAGTCCCAGACTTCCGGCCGGCATGTCCTGCTCCGAAAACGAGAGCATGGTCGTCATGCCAAACAGAAAGATCACACCCAGCATGGTAACGGTCAGCGCCCGGCGCACTTGCTCAATTGAAATCGTTCGTCCAAACGCCTCTGTTTCAAACGAACCGCGGATGTAGGCGCGCGTAGCCAACAGTAGCGTAAAGACCGTTGTGATCTTTAATCCGCCCGCTGTACCGGCAGGGCCCGCACCGACAAGCATCAACAAAATGCCGATTCCTTTACTTGCGTCGTGCTGCGCCAATTGGTCAATGGAATTAAACCCGGCCGTACGAAGCGTAACCGACTGGAACATGGAGTTGACGATCTTGTCAAACAAATTCATGCTTCCAATAGTCTTGGGGTTCTCATATTCAATCCAGAGAAACGCAAGCGTACCCAAAAGAATGAGAAATGCAGTACCGGTCAGCACAAGCTTGCTATGCAAGCGCAGACGTCGAAAATCTTTTGTGTTTCGCGTGTTGAGGATAACACCAAAGCCGAGTCCGCCGAAAACAATCAACCCCATAATGACAAGCAGCACGTACGGATCGTGGCTATAGACCGTCATGGAGCGATAGCCGCCGATGAGATCAAATCCAGCGTTGCAAAACGCAGAGATGCTATGAAAAATCGAAAACCAGATTCCTTTTCCTACGCCGTATTGCGGGATGAACCGGAAGGAAAGCAGAATTGCGCCCGTCAGCTCAATCAGGCCGGTGACGATCAGCGCGCCACGGGCCAAACGAACAACGCCCTGCAGACGACTTTCTCCCAGCCCTTCCGCCATGCTCAGGCGGTCATGCAAGGAGACCTTTCTACCCGTAAGCGAAAACAGGATCATGGAGATGGTCATGATGCCAAGACCGCCAAGCTGAATCAGCACGATCACAATAAGCTGACCAAACATCGTAAACTGGGTTGCCGTATCCGCAACAATCAGTCCCGTGACGCAGGTCGCGCTGGTTGCCGTAAACAGCGCGCTCAAAAAAGGAAAAACCGCCCCGTCGCGGTTAGAGATCGGCAACATCAAGAGCAGCGCGCCAGTCAAGATGACCGCAATAAAGCCCAACGGCAATACATTGATCGGCTTTATCCCCAGAAATGTTCTCCGCATATGAATCCGGAATCCTCCGTTACGGGTCTTTCCACCCGCAGCAAATCAGTCGTTTGTGTTCCAACACGGGGTTCACCGCCCGTTTTGGGTTCACCAAGCATAACAAGCCTCATCATGCATGGTTCGCTGTGTATTGTCCAGCGCTATTTTTATATAACTGGTCATCGGGCGATAGATACCGCCCGATGATGCTTGATTATACCATATATTTAGAATTTTGGTAGTGGCGCTCAGAGTATCGGATTATTTCCGCTCTCGATCAATATCTCCTCACGATCCTCCGTTTCCGTTTGCTGAATCGGCTTGATCCAGCGCATGGTTCTGTAATAGGGAATCGTGATGATCAGCTTTGAAACATCGTCTGCAACCAACATGAGAATATAGGTGGTGATAAACGGCAGCTTCCAAACCAATCCGCAGAGCACAACAGTTGGAACAATAAACACATACTGCGAGATCACATCCGTCAATAATCCAAAGCGTGTTTCTCCGCCCGCGCGGAATATGCCCACCACTTCGATATAGGGAATATAGCGCACCGCAGCATCCACCGCAAAGATGACGAGCAATGTTCTTGCCGTATGCTTTGCCGTCTCGGATAGATCGAATAACCCGATGAGCGGATAGCGTAGCGAAACGATGATAAGACCAAGCACGACACCCATCAACGGCGCTAACCCGAGAAATCTTGCGGCATATTTTTTGCCTTGCTCAATGTCGCCCGCGCCGATGGATTTTCCGACCAGAATATTGCAGGCATTGCAAACGCCGACAAAGAAGACGAATGCAAGCCCCTCGATCGTGCGCTCAACCGTCAACGCGGCGTAGTTATCCGTTCCCATGCGACCGAGCACCATATTGATGCCGACCACGGAGACGCTCCAGAAAAACTCATTGAGCAGCACCGGCAACGCGCGCGACCAGAATGTTTTGTGGAATCCCTTGAGCGCAAATATCTTGGAAAGCGGCGCAATGACGATATT
>JAEWYV010000276.1 GCA_023458615.1 Bacillota bacterium | reverse complement strand
ATTCTTGCCGCGGGGGCAACCTGTATCACGGGCGATCCTAGCCGCGTGCCGGAGCTGGTGCTGAACGATCCGGGAAAGGGAAACGCTTGCTGATTCACGTTTATGATTTTGATAACACCATCTATCGCGGCGATTCAAGCTATGACTTCTTTCGTCATTGCGCGGTGAAGTATCCGCGTGTGCTGGGGTCCGCCGCGTGCGCGTTGCCCTGGTTTCTGGGTATGCTGCTTGGTGTTACGGATAAAACATGCACAAAGGAGCGGTTTTATCGCTATCTTCGGCATGTGCCGGAGGTTGCGGAAGAGGTGGAACGATTCTGGCTCGACCACGACAAGAAACTCAAGGACTGGTATTTTGCACAGAAGCGGGAGGACGATCTGATCATCTCCGCCTCGCCGGAGTTTTTGCTGGCCCCTGTGATGCAGCGCCTCGGGCTCAGTTTTCTCGCCTCGCGCGTGGACGCGGCGAGCGGGCGCTATACCGGAAAGAACTGCCACGGGGAGGAAAAGGTGCGCCGCATGCGGGAGAGTTATCCCGAGGTGCAGATTGACCAGTTCTACTCCGATAGCATGAACGATTTGCCGCTGGCAAAGCTCGCCAGAGAGGCATTTATGGTAAAGGGTGACGAGCGAAAGCCGTTTCCCATCGTGTAAACCAAGCAGGACCGACCCCGAGGAGAAAACAACAATGAAGGTAATCGCAATTAACGGAAGTCCGCGTAAGAACGGCAACACGGCGCTGGCGCTGAAAAACATGACGGATGAGCTGGAACGTCAGGGGATTGAAACCGAGACGATTCAGATTGGTCAACAGAGCATGCATGGCTGCATTGCATGCGGGCATTGCTCAAAATCCGAGGGCAACCGCTGTGTCTTTGTTGACGATGGATTGAATGAAATTGCGCAGAAGATGCGTGACGCCGATGGATTCATCCTCGGCTGCCCGACGTATTACGCAGGCATTCCGGGCACGATGAAGTCGTTTCTGGATCGCGTGTTTTACTCCAGCTCCCGTTATTTTCGCGGCAAGGTAGCAACCAGCTGCGCCGTCGTGCGGCGCGCGGGCGGGGTGGATGTTGTGCACCAGCTCAACAACTATCTCAATCTGGCGCAGGTGGTCATTCCGCCGTCGCAGTATTGGACCATCGCTTACGGCAGAATGCCGGGTGAGTCAGCCGGAGACGGAGAGGGCATGCAAACCCTCACGAAGAATGCGCGCTCTATGGCATGGCTGCTCAAGCTCATCGAGCACGGCAAGGATGTTCTCCCGCTACCGGAGGATGAACCGAAGGTCATGACGAGCTTTATCCGGTAAAGCTTAGAATCAATCAGATTGGCATAATAGCAAAGCCCCCGCGCGAGCGGGGGCTTTGTGCTGCTTTGTATGATGTTAGCCGCCGAGGTAGGCCTTCTGGACGGCGTCGTTGGAGAGCAGTTCGCTGGCAGGCGCATGGAGAACGATTTGCCCCGTCTCCAGCACATAGCCGCGGTTTGCGATGGAGAGCGCCATCTGCGCGTTCTGCTCCACCAGCAAAATGGTGGTACCCGCGCGGTTGAGCTCCTGAATGATCTCGAAGATCTGCTCCACAAGGATTGGCGCAAGTCCCATAGAGGGCTCGTCCAGCATCATCAGCTTTGGTCGGGACATCAGTCCACGTCCCATCGCGAGCATCTGCTGCTCTCCGCCGGAGAGCGTGCCCGCAACCTGCCGTCTGCGCTCCTTGAGCCGGGGGAATCGCTCATATACATTCGCAATGGAATCCTCAATCGTGTTGCGCGGCGCGGTAAAGGCGCCCATCTCGAGATTTTCTTCCACGCTCATCTGCAAAAACACCCGGCGGCCTTCCGGCACATGCGCAAGCCCCTGCGCGACGATCTTATGCGGCGCGGTACTCTTGATGCTCTTGCCGTCAAAGGTGATGTCACCAGTCTTGCTGCGCAAGAGTCCCGACACCGACTTGAGGATGGTGGATTTACCCGCGCCGTTTGCGCCGATGAGGGTGACGATTTCGCCATCCTCCACGCGAAACGAGATATCGCGGATGGCCTGAATATTGCCGTAATAGACATTGATATTCTGTACGTTTAACATGGTTACGCCTTCGCCTCCCCTCTGCGACCGAGATAGGCTTCTACCACGACCGGATTGCTCTTGATCTGCTCCGGCGTACCCTTTGCGATGATCTTGCCGTAGTTGAGCACGGCGATGCCCTCGCAGATGCCCATGACGAGATTCATGTCGTGCTCGATAAGCAGAACCGCAATTTCAAACGTATCGCGGATGCGCTTGATGTTTTCCATGAGCTCGCTCGTCTCCGAGGGGTTCATGCCCGCCGCCGGTTCGTCCAGCAGTAGAAGCTTCGGCTTGGTCGCAAGCGCACGGACAATCTCCAGTCGGCGTTGCGCGCCATAGGGGAGCGAGCCCGCCTGTTTGTCCGCAAGGGACTGCATGTCAAAGATGGACAATAGCCCCATCGCGGTGTCATGCGCAAGGCGCTCATTCTTCCAATAGGAAGGAAGGCGGATCAGCGCGCTGCCCAGCGAATATTCAAACGCATTGTGCAAGCCGATCTTAACGTTGTCCTCAACGCTCAAATCCTTAAACAGGCGGATGTTTTGGAACGTGCGCGCGATGCCCATGCGGTTGAGCTGGGCGGTGGACTTCCCGCGGATATCCACACCGTCGAGCAGGATGACGCCACGCGTAGGTGTGTAAACATTGGTGAGCAGGTTAAACACCGTGGTTTTGCCCGCTCCGTTGGGGCCGATGAGCCCCGCAATCTCTGTGCGACCGATGACCAGATTGAAGTCGTCAACGGCATGCAGGCCGCCGAACTCAACGCCGAGATGGTGAATGTCCAGAATTGGCGTGGAGCCAAGATCGCGCTCGGGGATAAAGCCGAGGCTCGGCAGTGGTACCAGTTTATCCATTCTTTTCACCCGCCTTGCTGTTGGTTTTCTCTTGTTTCGGGGTCTTGTTAAACAGCCGCTCTATCATGCGCGAGAGGGAGAAGTCAAACTGTCCCATCAGGCCGGAGGGCTTGAAGATCATCACCGAGATGAGCAGCAGGGAATACAGAATCATGCGGTATTCCGAGAATGCGCGTAGAATCTCTGGCACGGCGGTGAGCACCACCGCGGAGAGCACGGAGCCCACCATGGAACCCATGCCGCCGAGCACGACCATAACGAGGATCTCGATCGACTTCATGAACCCAAAGCTGGAAGGATTCAGGATGCCGAGGTACCCCGCATAGAGCGCGCCGGCAAGCCCCGCGAAGACCGCGCTGGCCGCAAAGCCGAGCACCTTATAATAGGTGATGTTGATCCCGCAGGATTCGGCGGCGATTTCATTTTCGCGGATGGAGAGGATCGCCCTACCGTGGCGGCTCTTCATCATGGTATGAATCAAGAAGCAGACGACGCCGACGCAAAGGAATGTGTTGAGGAACGTCGTGTCCTTTGGAATATTCTTCAGGCTCGCCGCACCGTAGGTGAGCTTAAAACCCAGAACACTGTCGATATTGAGCAGCACAACGCGGATGATCTCACCAAAGCCCAACGTGATGATTGCCAGATAGTCGCCCTTGAGGCGCAGTGCCGGAATGCCGATGAGGATGCCGACAACGCAAGCGGCGAGCGCGCCCAGCACAAGCCCGATCGGGAACGATACGCTCGAATCCAGCCCGGAGCGCGTCATGAAGATTGCCGCTGTATAGGCGCCGACCGCCATGAATCCCGCGTGACCCAGCGGAAGCTGGCCTAGATATCCGGTTGCGATGTTGAGCGACACCGTGAGGATGATGTTGATGCCGATGAGCATCAAAACCTTCGTATAATACTTTGTGACGATGCCTGCATTAATGAGCGCGAGGCCGAGGATCAAAAACGCGACGAAGAGCAGCGTATTGATCGCATAACGCGCGGGCATCGGGATTTTCTTGTATGCTTGCTTCATCTGTGCCACCTTACACTTTCTCGCGCATCGGGCGTCCGAGGAGACCCGTGGGCTTGACCAGCAACACGATGATGAGAATGGCGAACACAACGCCGTCCTTCCAAACGGAGAGGCCGACGGCGGAGACCAGCGCCTCGGCTAGTCCGATGGCAAAACCGCCGATCATCGCGCCCGGAATGGAGCCTATGCCGCCGAGCACCGCCGCGACGAACGCCTTGAGACCCAGCATGGAGCCCATGGTCGGCGTTGCCTGCGGATAGGCTGAGCAGTAAAGGATGGAGCCGATACCCGCCAGGGCACTGCCGATTGCAAACGTAAACGAGATGGTGCGGTTGATGTTAATGCCCATGAGTTGCGCCGCATCCGTGTCCTCGGAAACCGCGCGCATGGCCTTGCCCATCTTGGTCTTTTGTACAAGGAACGTCAGCGCAATCATGGAGAGAGCGGCGGCAAGCAGCGTGATGACCGCCGTGCCGGAAAGCTCGATGGAGCCGATCATGATGGAGGGAATGGTGAAAAAGCTCGGAACCGCCTGCGCCTTGGCACCGAATACCATCTGCGAGAGATTCTCTAGCAGAAACGAAACGCCGATTGCGGTGATGAGCAACGAGATTCTCGGCGAGCCACGCAGCGGCTTATAAGCCGCCTTTTCGATGAGCATGCCGAGCAGTGTGCAGCCGAGGATTGCCGAAAGAATCGCAAACGCCGGGGGCATCGAAAACTTCGCCATAGAGAGCCAGGCGATATACGCGCCGATCATGATGATATCGCCATGGGCAAAGTTGAGCAGGGTGATGATACCATACACCATGCTGTAGCCCAGCGCGACCAGAGCATAGATCGAGCCGGATTGCAGACCGTTGATGATCTGCCGAAGGATTGTGGAATAGACGGACATAATCGTACCTTCCTCTGTCGGGCGGGATTGCCCGCCGCGGGGTGATGGACGCATTTGCGTCCCGCGCCGCAACAGTGCTGCGGCGCGGGACGACAAGAGACGCTTTTCGTGCGGTTATGGATAACCCGATTCAATCAGGGATAGATTCAAACACAGCCGTGAGGCTATGAATTAATACATTTCCTTAAAGGTTTCCACGCCGCCGGTCACGGTCATGATGACCGCGCTCTTGATGGGATTGTTGTGGTCGTCAAACGTATAGCCGGCTTCGCTCGTGATGCCGACAACGCTGGGTCCTTCGGTCTTGATGGCGTCGATGACGGCCTGCTTGTATTCGTCGCTGCCCGCGGCTGCGCCGGAGGCTTCGGCCTTGGTCAGGGCGGCAACAAGCACCATCGCCGCGTCATAGGCGGTTGCAGCAAACATGTTCAGCGTGTCCGCGCCGTAGGCTGCGGTGTAAGCGGCTTCAAATGCTTTGACCGCATCGGTGGAACCGGGCGCGTAACCGGAGCAGTAGTAGCTGCCCTCGAGGTCCGCTGCGCTGGCATAATCGGAAACGCTGGCCCAGCCGTCGCCGCCGATGAAGGTTGCGGTGAGGCCGAGTTCGCGCGCCTGGGTGACGATCATGCCGTCATCCTGGTAGTAGTTCGGGCAGAAGACGACGTCCGGCGTGGCGGCCAGAATGTTGGTCAGCTGGGACTTAAAGTCCACATCGCCCTTGGAGTAGCCCTCGTCGGCAACAACGGTGATGCCCACTTCGGCGCACTTGGCTTTGAACGCATCCGCAAGACCGACGGAGTAATCATCGCCGGTCATGGTGAGGACTGCCGCGGTCTTCGCGCCGAGCTTCTCGGCGGCATACTGCGCCATCTTCTCGCCCTGGAACGGGTCGATGAAGCAGGTGCGGAAGACGTTGGTGTAGACGGTGTCGGTATCCGCGTTATAGGTGACGCCGAGCGCGGTTGCGCTGGCTGTGATCATCGGCATGTTGATCGGGTTTGCTTCGCCAACAACCGCGATGGTGTTGCCGGAGAGCACGTCGCCAATCAGAGCGGTGATGCCTTCGTCCACCATACGGGTAAACGCGGTGATGGCTTCGGTGGAGTCGCCCTTGTTGTCGTAGACGATGGTCTCAATCTGTTTGCCGTTGACGCCGCCCGCTGCATTGACCTGGTCAAAGTAGAGCTGGGCGCCGTTCTTGACGGCGAGGCCGTAGGCGGCGTAGTCGCCGGTGTGCGGCCCGAGGATGCCGACCTTGATGGTTTCGCCGGAAGCGGCGGGTTGGGCTGCCGCGTCTGCTGCGGTTGCGTCGGCTGCGGTTGCATTCGACGCGCTCGCCTGGGATGCCGCGGGTGCTGCGCAGCCGGCAAGGGCCGTCAGCGCCATCATGGCGACCAGGACGATGGAGAGTAGTTTCTTCATGGTTGATTCCTCCTAGTTTGGTTTCTATTCGGCCCCGCATTTTTTTTATGGATAAGACCGAAACAAAAGCGGCGGCTCCGTGATACGGAACCGCCGCACATCTTCGCGTGTAGGCTTCAGGCTCGTTCCGTATCGTTGTTTGGCGGCAAGTGTACAAGTCGAATAATCAGGCTAATCAGGCCAATCAGCAGTACAGCGACGCAAATAATCAAAACGCCCAACGCGCGGGCGTTGAGCGTACGGATGATCTCTATGGAGGCGGTGAATGCCGCACAAGCAAAACAGGCCGCGGTAAACGGCGTGGTTGACGACTGGTTATGACGCGCAAAAACCTGTGTCATCTTGCTGGCGGCTCCTTTGCTCGCGAAATTATATAACATATACGAGATTGGGGTAAATCTAACACCATTTATCCGGGTTGTCAAGCCTTAAATCATATATTTGCCGGAAAGGTATCGTTTGCATAAAAACCCTGATACAATACCTATATGCGACAAAAACCGCAATGTTTTTGCGGAATTGCAGAAAAATAAACCGGACTGAATTTTGGTTTTATGCGGCATATTTTCAGAAAAACAATTGAAAATTAGCCCTGTAAAGCGCCGGCCCGGACAGACGCAGGAGGAAACGATGGACTCTCCCATACGGGTGAAAAGCGAGGTTGGCAGGCTCCGGCGTGTGCTGCTGCACCGTCCTGGACAGGAGCTGGAGAACCTCATGCCCCAATATCTCTCGCGCCAGCTCTTTGAGGATATTCCTTATCTTGTTCATGCGCGCGAGGAGCACGACCAGTTTGCTAACACACTGCGAGAGCGCGGCGTGGAGGTTTGCTATCTACTGGATCTGGTCGCCGAGGCGGTCTCCAGTGAGGAGACAAGAGTGCGGTTTGTGGACGAGTTCATCCGCGAAATTGGCCTATCGGTACGCGGGGTGGAGGAGCGGGTGCGCGAGTATCTATTGGATATGCCCGTGCCGCAGATGCTCAGCAGCATGGCGCGCGGCGTTCGTAAGAGCGAACTGAACCACCGTGGGCAAAATCACCTTGTGGATTATATGGACGATGCCTATCCATTCTATGTTGATCCCATGCCAAACCTCTATTTTACGCGCGATCCATTTTTTATGATGGACGGCGGCGTCTGCATCTCCAGCATGGCAAATAACGTACGCGCGCGGGAAACGCTCTTTGGGCAATATCTCTTCACGGAGCATCCGCGTTATCGCGAAACACCGATGCTGCATCAGCGAACAGACCCGTTTTCCATTGAGGGCGGGGATGTGCTCGTGCTCTCGCCGGAGGCAATTGCAATCGGCATCTCCCAGCGCACCGATCCGCACGCGGTAGAGGCATTGGCGGAGCGGATTATCTGCGAAGAAACCGGAATTCTCCGCGTGCTTGCCATCGATATTCCCAAGACGCGCTCCTATATGCATCTTGACACCGTGATGACTATGGTGGACTGGGACAAATTTACGATTCATCCGGCAATTCTGCCCACGCTGCGCTCCTTTTCCATTACAAAAACGAACGGGAAGCTCGTCATTGCGCCGGAGAAGCGGAAGCTGGCAGAGACGTTGGCGGATGTGCTGCATCTGGAACGCGTGAGCATGATTCACTGCGGCGGCGGCAGTGCCATCGACGCCGCGCGGGAACAATGGAACGACGGAACGAATACGCTCGCCATCAGCCCGGGAGAAGTGATTGCCTTTTCGCGCAATTATGTGACCAACGGCATCCTGCGGGACAATGGGGTGACGGTGCATGAAATCCCGTCCGCGGAGCTTTCACGTGGACGCGGCGGGCCAAGATGCATGAGCATGCCGCTCTGGCGGGAGTAGGTGGTGGTGCCGCCCTGCGGGCGACTCGCGCCACCTGATGCATGGAAGCGCAAGCCGAAAGAACAGCATATTGCGAATAATATGCAGATATATCGAATAAATCTGCAAAGCGGGCGTTTTTCCAATAGATATTATTGAAAGCAAAAAAAATATAAGGTATAATACCCGCAATACGTTTTAAACTGCGGTGGTGTGCCGTTTTTTCGGAGGAGCGACCGAAAGGCATCAACCGACAAAAAAAGATACAAATAGAGGGGAAGATTTTATGGAAGACCGGTATCCGAACGACGTAGCGGTGCAGGTGCCGCACGTATTGCTGCCGAAGAAGGGCACGGACTACTACAAATGGGCGGTTGTCGCCTGCGACCAGTACACGTCCCAGCCGACCTACTGGGAAGAGGCCAAGCGCATCGTCGGCAAGGCACCATCCACGCTGGAGCTGATTCTGCCGGAAGCGTACCTCGAAAAGCCCGGTGAGGCGGAGCGCATCAAGAGCATCAAAGAACACATGCGCGAATACCTCGACAAAGGCGTACTCGAAGAGAAACCGCAGGGGTTCGTGCTCGTGACGCGTACCGTTGGCGGCGTGACCCGCACGGGCCTCGTCATGGCGCTGGATCTGGAAGCATATGATTACTCCAAGGGTTCTACCACGCTGATTCGCGCAACGGAGGGAACCATTGTCTCCCGCATTCCGCCGCGTCTCAAAATTCGCGAAGGCGCACCGATCGAGCTGCCGCATATTCTCGTGCTCATTGACGACCCGGAGCGCTCGGTCATTGAACCGCTCGCAGTCAAGAAGGCGAGCCTCACGAAACTGTATGACACCGACCTCATGCTGGAGGGCGGACACATCTCCGGTCACCTTGTGGACGGAGATGATGATATCTTAGGTGTTTTGAACGCGCTCTCCGTGCTCAAGGATGCAGAGCGCTTCTCCAAGCAGTATGGCGACCGCGCCCCTATGCTCTTTGCCATGGGAGACGGAAACCACAGCTTCGCAACCGCGAAGGCAAATTGGGAAAAGATCAAGGCAACCCTGCCGGAAAATGAGCGCGCGGATCATCCCGCCCGCTATGCGCTGGTTGAGGTGGAAAACGTGCATGACGACGGTATTGTGTTTGAGCCGATCCACCGCGTTGTATTCGGCGCGAGCGGAAACCGCGCCATCGAGACTATCCTTCGCCATCTCAAATCGCAGAACGACTGCGCGCGCGTTGAGCTGGGCAGACTGCCCTGCGCCCAGAGTGGGGATACGCACATCATGCCGTTCATCACGGGTGAGGTGGAAGGTGCGTTTATCGTCAGCTGCCCGAAATCGCAGCTCGCGGTCGGCACACTGCAGGCCGCGCTGGACGAGACGGTCAAAGAGATCTGCGGCGCGGAGGTGGACTATATCCACGGTGCGGATGTTGTGAAGGAACTCTCCAAGAAGGGTGGAGCCATCGGCTTCCTGCTGCCCGCAATGAAGAAGAGCGAGTTTTTCGCAACGGTCATCTACGACGGCGCGCTGCCCAGAAAGACCTTCTCCATGGGCGAAGCGAACGAGAAGCGCTACTATTTGGAGTGCCG
>JAEWYV010000275.1 GCA_023458615.1 Bacillota bacterium | reverse complement strand
CGGCGCAACGAAAGCGGGCATGCGACGGATTCCAAACTGAATGTCGAGATTGCATTTTTCAACCACATCTGCGGTGTTGGCAATCGCGTCGCCATCGTCCGGCAGGGCAAGGCGCATTTCCGACTCGTTCTTGAGGTAAAACTGATCGCCCTCCATGCGCATGCGATCCGGCTCGTCTACAAAACGCTGGGTTTGGATGCAGAGCAGAACATCCTGCGCCTCGGCATCGTCGGGGGAGACATAGTGAACGTCGTTGGTGACAACGGTTTTAGCCCCGATCTCGGCGGCAATTTTACGCAGCCCCGGCAGAACCTGAAGCTGTTCGGGAATGTTGTGGTTTTGCAGTTCGATGTAGAAATCCTCGCCAAACATGCCTTGGAGACGCTTGGCGTGATAGAGCGCGAGGTCGTAATTGTTGGCGAGCAACGCCTGCGGAATATCGCCAGCAAGGCAGGCGGAGAGGCAGACAAGCCCCTCGGCATGCTGCTCTAGCAATTCGTAATCGATGCGCGGGCGATAGTAAAACCCGCGCAAAAACGCCTCACTGGAGAGTACCATGAGGTTTTGATAACCCGTTTGGTTCTTGCAGAGCAAAATCAGATGCGCATATTCACGATCCTGCGATCCTTCGCGGTTTTCCATGGAGCGCGGAGCCACATAGGTCTCCATGCCGATGATGGGCTTGATGCCCTCCTTCTTGCAGGCACGATAAAAATCAATGACTCCATACATTACGCCATGGTCGGTGATAGCGAGCGCGGTTTGCCCCATTGCTTTTGCGCGCGAAACCAGATCAGGAATGCGTGCCGCGCCGTCGAGCAGGCTATATTGGGTATGAACGTGTAAATGTGTAAAGTCACCCATGACGAATCTCCTTTGCGATGCGAACCAGGCGCGTGAGGCGATGATTCATGCCGCTCTTGCCGATTTCGGCAAGTTCGGCGAGCTCTTGCAGTGTTGCTTCGGGATGGTTAAGCCGGAGCAGCGCCGCCTCATACAGCGGAGCGGGCAGACGATTGAGCCCCATACGCTCTTCGATCAACTCAATGGCGCTGGTCTGCTCGGTAGCCGCGGTTACCGTCTTGTCGATGTTGGCGGTTTCGCAGTTGGTTTTGCGGTTGACGTAGTTTCGAAAATCCCGCTCGGCCCGTGCGCTCTCAAAATTCAGCGCGGAGTTACTAGCACCAATGAGCGCGAGAAAGGCGGAAACATCGTCCCCCTTGAGATAAACAACGGGCTTTTCCCGGCGGAGCATGATCTTTGCCTCCGGACCAAACTCGCTCATCACGCTGCGCAATTGATCCGCAAATGCTTCCGAACGGGCAACGATCTCCAAATGGTATCCGCGATAAGGATTGGTGCAGGAGCCGCTGCCGAGAAACGCGCCGCGTAAAAAGGAGCGGCGGCATTCTTCATCTGTGAGCAACCGCGCGGGGGTCGTCTCGCCGATGTGAAACGCACCATCCTCGATGAGCAGTAATCCGGTATCGGAGAGCATCTTTTCCGCGTCGTCGCCGATTAAGGTCACGAGCGTCTGCGGACGCCTGCGCTCACGCTCGCTCAATTCAATAGTCGGTTCTAGCGTGTAGAGTCCCGTCGCGAGGGACACAATCAACTTTCCAACCGCGAGCGTTTCGGTTGTGAACAACACGCCGCGCCCGCGACCGAGCGTGAGCGCGCCGCAGGTATGCACAAGTCCCGATAATTGAGCAAGACGGCACAAATCCGGTTTGAGCCGAATCTTGACGAGATCCTCTTTTGCGCTGCTGGAAAATGACATGGTCTCTCCTGTTATGTCTTGCGGGCGATTGCGCCCAGCGAATTACTATATCAATCCTATTATAAACGATTTATGATATTCGCGACAGCGATAATCATAAACCCATGCGAACGCAAAAAAACAAAACGCCCGCAGGCGTTTGAAATCAAGCATATGTCGCAGAATCCATTTGCAGCCTTTGCGGCTAGTTCCTATCGAACCGCTCTTTGATCTCCGCCGCCTCAATGGAGAGATCACGATGATAAATTCGAACATTCATGCCGCGACGGACAAATCGCTTTGCCATCTCCTCTGCCGCCGCAACGGAGCGATGACGCCCGCCGGTGCAGCCAAAGCAAACGCGGAGGATATGCTTGTCCTGCTCCATATAGAGCGGAATCAGTGAATCCAGCATTTTCTCCGCCCCGTCGAAGAATTCCTTGACGAGCGGCTGCGCAAACACAAATTCCTGCACCGCCAGATCGAGACCGGAGAGCGGACGCAGTTCTGGAATGTAGAACGGATTGGTCATGAAGCGCATATCGAGCACAAAATCCGCGTCCACTGGTACACCGCGCTTGTAGCCGAAGCTGCAAAACAATAACGTCAGGTTCTTGCTTTCATATTCGGGCAACACCTTGCAGATCAGTCCGGGAAAATCCTTGGGCTTAACGTCGCTGGTGTCCAGAATGTAATTTGCGCGATCTCGCAGCGGCTGCAAGAATACGCGTTCGCGCTTCACACCGGTTGCCGCGTCTCCCGCCTCGCTGAGCGGATGGCGGCGGCGCACCTCGTTGTAGCGCTTCATGAGCACGTCGTCCCGCGCGTCGAGAAACAGCATTTCAAACGGGACGTCCAGCGCATCAAATGCGGCGGCGATGGAGGCGGAGGAGTGCGAAAGCAGGCTTTCCCGACTGTCTATCGTGACCGCGGCTTTTTGGATCGCGGGGGTTGCGCTGTTACAGAGCTTGACAAACTCCTTGAGCATGGAGGAGGGGAGGTTGTCAACACAGAAATAACCCTGCTCTTCTAAACTGCGCAGAGCCAGGGATTTGCCCGCGCCGGACAACCCGGTAACGATTAAGAGATACATACAAAACAAAACCTCGGTTATGATGGACTATGAAACGATTCCCGCTGAAACGTATTGGTTTTACACAGGTAGCGGGTCGATCGGAAACTGTTTATTAGCTTAACTCGCGGAGCAGCTTCACTTCGCGCTCCAGCTGAACGCCGGTCTCGTCAAACACACGCTGCTGAATGATGGAGATGAGCTCCAACACATCCCGCTCGGTGGCGTTGCCGTTGTTGACAATAAACCCTGCGTGGAGCGGACTTACCTGCGCGCCGCCAACGGCAAAGCCCTTTAGCCCGCAGCCTTCGATGAGCGCGCCGGAGAATCGCCCGTTGGGGCGCTTAAATACGCTGCCCGCGCTCGGCAGGGCAAGCGGCTGCTTTTCCTTGCGCTGACGTGTGGTGTCGAGCATCCGCTCCTTTGCGCCGCCGTCATCATGATCCAACTGAAATGTTGCGGAGAGAACAATGACATCCGGCGCGGAAAACTTGCTGGTGCGGTTACCAAAGTCGGTCTTCTTTGTTTCAACGTCCAGCACCCGCCCGCCTTTTAGGATGCGTACGCTCTTGATGATGTGTCGAATCTCTGCGCCATAGGCACCCGCGTTCATGGCGACAGCGCCGCCGACCGTGCCGGGGATTCCGCTGAGGGTCTCAAGACCCATCAGGCGCATATTCACGCTCTCTCGCGCAAGCACGCTCAGCGCCGTGCCCGCCGGGCAGGTGACTGTCGTGTCCACAAACAGCGGAGTGGTGAGCGGCGTGTCGATGCGAATGATGACGCCGGGATAGCCTGCGTCCGGGGCTAGGATGTTGGTACCGTTGCCGAGCACGCAATAGGGGCAGCCGAATTGACTGCATGCCTGAATCGTTTTTCGAATATCTTCCGCGTTGCGCGGGCGCATAACCATTGCTGCCGGGCCGCCGATGCGGAAGCTCGTCAGTGTGGAGAGCGGTACATTGCACTTGATATCGAGTCCCTTGAGGGCAAGGAAGACGCGATTGAGCGAATTTTCCATAGTGTTATCATAACAAACTGTTCACAATTAGACAACCAAAAATGCAGT
>JAEWYV010000274.1 GCA_023458615.1 Bacillota bacterium | reverse complement strand
TCCATATACAGTATAAAATCAACCCAAAAAGAAATCAATAGAGAAAATAGTAGAAAATATTGTTGACGCAAAAGAAAATACGGAGTAATCTGAAGACGTTCTGAATCAATGCTTTTTTCAGAAAGATGTTGGTTTACATCTGAAAGCGTTCTAAATCAATGCTACTTTCAGAAAGATGTAGGTTTACATCTGAAAGCGTTCTAAATCAAAGACACTTTCGAAAGATGTTGGTTACAAAGGAGTGTTCAAGCCTTGAAAAGAAATTTTACCCTTAAGCCGCCCTTCTTTGAGATCGGGCCCAAGTCCTATCTCTATGGAGACGATGTGCTTGCCCTCGCGCTTGCCGCCGACGCGGCGGCAAAGAAGTATGATGTGGACATCATCTTTACCTGCCCGATTGTGGAACTGCGCCGCGTGGCTGAGGCAACGGAGCGCATCTATGTCTTCGCGCCGCATATGGACCCCATCCAACCGGGACGAGGTTTGGCGGATACCCTGCCGGAATCCCTCGTCGCCGCCGGGGCAAAGGGCGTTATGCTCAACCACTGCGAAAAGCCGCTCTCGCTCTCCACGTTGGCACAGACCATATTGCGCGCGGACGAGGTGGGCTTGGCTACCATCGTCTGCACGGACACCGCGGCGGAATCCGCCGCGGTTGCAAAGCTGCACCCAAACATCATCGTCGCCGAACCGGCGGGGTTGATTGGCACGGGACAGACCAGCGACATGGACTATGTCCTAACCTCGATCCAAACGGTGAAAGAGATTGATCCCGATATCTATGTGCTGCAGGGTGCGGGCATCAGCAACGGCGAGGATGTCTATCGCGTTATTCACGCCGGAGCGGAGGCGACCGGCTCATCCAGTGGTGTGGTAAAGGCAAAGGACAGGGCCGCCATGGTGGATGAGATGATTTCGGCTGTGCGTCGGGCATGGGACGACCGCAAGGCGGGCCGCTGATTGTGCTGGCAATGCCCTGGCGTTTTTCGCGCAGGGGGCTAAAAAATAGAAAAAAATACAGGAGGAACATTCTATGGAATTCAAGGTGTTTCAAAAGGAACTCGAACTGCAGTCCCGCGGATGGATTCCCACGTTTCATGACATCTCCAAAGAGGTGATGGAGATCGTCGCCGCATCGGGCATTAAAAACGGCACCTGCGCCGTCGTTTCCCATCACACAACCTGCTCCGTCATGGTGCAGGAGTGCTCGCACGATCTGGATACGTTTGATCTGGAGTTTTTACAGCACGATCTGCTGGATATCATGCGCAAGATGATTCCGGACTTCGCCGATGAGCATCAATATCGCCATCCCGGCCCGATCCATGCGCAATTCGGGCGTGCCTGGAATGAACCCGGCAACTACACCAGCATGAATACGGATGGACACCTCAGAAGTGTCTTCTTTGGTCGCAGCGAAACCATCACCGTCAAGGACGGCAAGCTTGACGCGGGCGAATTTGCACACGTCTACTTCATCGACTGGGATCATGTCCGCGCCCGCCATCGTCAGGTGAACGTCACCGTCATGGGTACCGCAGAGGACGTTGGCAGCCGCAAATGGAACAGCGGCGAAACCATCAATACCCTCAGAAAGTTTACGGATGAAGAGAA
Source organism: Bacillota bacterium (assembly GCA_023458615.1). Classification (GTDB taxonomy): domain Bacteria; phylum Bacillota; class Clostridia; order Christensenellales; family CAG-138; genus UBA7703. The sequence goes on along the minus strand of JAEWYV010000274.1, from coordinate 4,632 downwards.
GGCTGTCATGCGTGAATTCACACTGCAGCAGGAGCGCTAAGCAGCTAGAGACTCCGAAACTTTACGAAAACAAGGCGTTTTTCATGCGAGGTGAACGGCAACTCCGCCGTTCGCCTCGCTTTGGCATTCTGCAATATTCGCAATGTCATCTCGAAAATAGTTTCGTTAATTTTTGTTGACGATAGCCAGAATCACGGCTATATTGGCAGTGTCAAGCAAGTTCACACCGAAAATAGTTTCGGAACAATCCGAAACAGTATCTAGAAAGTCTATTCCATTTTCTTCCTTTGCGGCAGATCGCCGCAGGCAATCATCCAGCAAAGACGCTAGGAACGGCACAACTCTCGGCCTCTTCATACACCGCGCATAACAACGGCGTTTGCGGTGTGCGTAGGTCGGTTTTGCCGAAACAAACCGAAAATAGCGCTAGGTCGCAACATTTTGGAGGATAAAGTCAACCCATGGAACGAAAGAACATTTTCCGGCAACTGCTCGAAAAATTCATCGATGTCCGCGAGGCGGGCGTACTGATGCCGTTGCTGCTGGCGATCATTCTCTTCACGGCAAAGAGCGACAAGTTTCTCTCCGTGAGCAACATGACCAACGTCATGCGCACCGCGGCTTTCACGATCATCGTGTCCATTGGGCAGGCGTTCCTCATCATCGCGGGTAGCTGGGATATTTCCGTTGGCGCCGTGTTCTCCGTCGGCGGTGTTGCCGCGGCGGCGATGATGAGCTATTACGGCTTCCCAATCTGGCTTGCCGTGCTCGTGGCTCTGGTCATTGGCGGCATCTTCGGCGTATTCAACGGCTTTCTCGTGCAGAAAATCAAGCTCCCGCCGTTCATCGCCACCATGGGCACCATGTATGCCGCACGCGGCCTCTGCACGGGCTATACCAAAGGCGTGTCGGTCTATCCGCTGCCGGAGAAGTTCCTCGGCATCGGGCAGGGCGGCATCATGATCGGCAGTTATCAACTGCCCTATGTGATCGTCATTGCGCTGATCATGGCGGCGATTGCCGGATTTATCCTGCGTTATACGGCTTATGGCAGGCGGCTCTTTGCCGCGGGCGGCAATGGCGAGGCGGCGCGGCTTGCAGGCATTCCGACGGTTCGGATCCGCTTCTCGGCATTTGTGCTCACCGGCGTACTCGCGGCGCTCACCGGTGTACTGATGGCCTCCCGCGTTGGCAGCGCCCAGCCGAACATCGGCTCCGGCTTTGAGATGACGGTCGTAGCGGCCTGCGTCATCGGCGGCATCAATATGGACGGTGGCGCGGGCTCCATCGTCGGCGTGGTCATGGGCAGCTTCTTCATGGCGATGATCAGCAACGGCATGACGCTCATCAAGATAGACGCCTACTGGCAGCAGCTTGTCATCGGTCTTGTGCTCATCTTCGCCTGCTCGCTGGAATACTTGAGAAACCGCATCCGCGCCAGCCTGAACCGATAAGGAGGGGCGCATATGGCAACGAAAGTACTCGAAATGAAGGGGGTCACCAAGTCGTTTGGCGCGACCAAAGCCCTCAAACAGGTTTCGATTGATCTATATGAACGCGAAATCCTCGCCATCTGCGGTGAGAACGGCGCGGGCAAGTCCACGCTGATGAAGGTGCTTAGCGGCAGCTACGAATACGGCAGCTACGACGGCGAAATTTTGATTGACGGAAAGACTTGCGTCTTCCGAACCCCGGCGGACGCATCCGCCGCCGGAATCGAGATGATCTATCAGGAGATCAGTGTGCACCTTGACCTCTCCGTTGCGGAAAATATCTTTCTAGGCCGCGTTCCCCTGAAGGCCGGCGTGGTGCAGTGGAAGCGGATGAACGATGAGGCAAAGGCCTTTGCCGACATGGTCGGGTTGAAGGTTCCCGTAACGACGCACCTGCGCGATTTGAGCGCCTCCCAGTGCCAGATGGTGTCTATCGCCCGCGCGTTGAGCCGGAATCCGAAGATTCTCGTGCTGGACGAGCCGACCTCGCCGCTGACAGACGCGGAGGTGGAGGAGCTCTTTAAGATTCTGAATCGCCTCAGAGACAACGGCATCTCCTGCATCTATATCAGCCATAAGATCAAGGAAATCAAGCAGCTTGCCGATCGCGTCTGCATCATGCGGGACGGTGCGCACGTCTGGACAAAGCCTGCCGCACAGCTCAGTACCGAGGAGATCGTCGAGGCGATGGTCAACCGCAAGATCGGCAATCTCTATCCAAAGGAGACGGTCGCGATCGGGGAAGAGGCGCTCTCGGTGAAGAACCTGCGCGTCAAGCACCCCTATAACCGAAAGAAATACATCGTGGACGGTGTGGACTTCTGCGTGCGCAAGGGTGAGATTCTCGGTCTTGTAGGCCTCGTCGGCTCCGGCCGCAGCGAAACGGTGAACGCCATATTCGGCGCAATCGACGGCAGTTATGACGAGCTGATCATCGACGGAAAACCCACACGCATCCAAAGCCCGCAGGATGCGATTCAAAAAGGCCTCGCGCTCTTGAGCGAGGATCGCAAGGTAAACGGCTTTATCCCTACGCTGAACCTCGCGCGGAATATCACGCTTGCGCGGCTGGACAAAATCTACCGCGGCGGATTATTAAATCGCGAGGCGGAGCGCGAGATCGGGCGGGACTATATCGAACGCCTGAGCATCAAGGCAAACAGCGAGCGGGACATGGTAACCAGCCTTTCCGGCGGGAACCAGCAGAAGGTTGTGCTTGCCAAGTGGCTGCTTGCCGAGCCAAAGGTACTGTTGTTGGATGAACCCACGCGCGGCATCGACGTTGGCGCTAAGGCGCAGATTTATCAGATTATGACCCAGCTGGTTCGGCAGGGGATGGGCATTGTGATGATCTCCTCCGAACTCACCGAACTCGTCGGCATGTGCGATCGCTATCTGCTATTGGCGGATGGAAAGATTCGCGCCGAGCTGGGGCGTGAGGATGCAGACGAAGAAAAATTCTTGCGCATCTGCTCCGGTAGCACACTCTAGTATCCAGATTGGATGAACCAAGGTTGCTCATGCTCTCCCGGGGAGCATTGACATCAATAAAACAGGAGGAAACATTCAGATGAAGAAAATACTGATTCTGGTACTTGCCCTCATGATGACGTTTGGCGCATTTGCCTGCAGCAGCGCGCCCGCGCCAGCCGAGGAACCCGCAACCCAAGCAGCGGCGGAGCCCACCCAGGCAGCGGAACCGGCAGCCGAGCCCGCGGCAACCGCTGACCAGCCCTATGTCATTCTGGTCAACGCGCTGGTAGGCCACCCCGTCTACGAACAGCAGGCGGAAGCCGCCCGCAAAGCGGCGGAAGAATACGGCGTGAAGCTCGAGATCATCGGGCCGACGTTTGGAACGACCAGCATCGTGACGGACTACATCGCCGCGATGGAAAACGCCATTACGCTTCAGCCGGACGCCATCATCGGCGAGCCGTTTGACCCCTCCCTCTTTGAAGTGTTTGACCGCGCCAAGCAGGCCGGCATCCCGGTGTTCTTAACCTCCAACCTGCTTGAGGACGAGAGCGCGTTTGTCGCGTGGATTGGCACCGATAACTACAACTACGGCGTCAACGCGGCGGACATGATCGCCGCCAAGACTGACGGAAAAGCAAACATCTGCGTCGTGATGGGCGATCTTGCAACCACCAACCAGGTGGAACAGCGCAAGGGTATTGAAGAGCGCATCGCTGAGAAGTATCCCGATATGAAGATCACCAACGTGGTTGCGGATAAGAACGACGTTGCAACGGCGATGAGCGTCATTGAAGACACGCTCAACACCTATCCTGAGACCAACGTGGTCGTCATGCTCGAATCCACCGGCGGCCCGGGCGTTGTGCAGGTCTGCCAGGAGACGGGACGCACCGATGTGCTGATTCTGGATATCGACGCGGTTGACGCAACCATCGACAACATCAAGGCCGGTAAGGTTTGGGCAACGCTCGCGCAGAACTTCTATAAGCGCGGCTATGAGTCTGTTCGCATGGCGTATGAATACCTCACCGAAGGCGACGCGGCAACCTTTGCCAAGCTCAATGACTCCGGCACGGTGCTTATCGACCAGAGCAACGCAGCCACCTATGCAGAGGACCTCTGGGGTGCCATCGTCTACAAGGGGACCCCCTGGCCCGCAAAATAACCAAAGGCTTCCTGATGCCCTGCCCGGGCGGTGAACATTGCCGCCCGGCAGGGGTTATGTGCCCATAGAAGACGGGAAGAATCTACTATTGAGAAGCGTAGCAAAGATGCTAGAATAGAATCGACCGGCAATTGTAAATTGGGAGGGAACCCGGCGAAATCGCAACGGGGTCAACCTTGCCAAAGGAGAGAACATGAGCATCCCGAAAATGCGTGATATTGCCGAAAAAACCGGATTGAACATCTCCACCGTTTCGCGGGCGCTGCGCGACGCGCCGGACATCAGCCCTGAAACGGTGAGTCTGGTAAAGCGCGCCGCGATGCAGATGGGTTATCATTTGCGCACGAGCGGGCGGGGGAGCAATACCGTCGGCCTGATTGTGCCGGAGGTTGGCAGCCACTATTATTCCGAGATGGTGGAGACGGTGGAGCGCGAACTGAAAAAACGCGGATATACCATGATCGTCGTCATCGGCGGGTTTGATGTTGGCGGAATCCT
>JAEWYV010000273.1 GCA_023458615.1 Bacillota bacterium | reverse complement strand
AAGCAAGGTCAAGATAAGCAATCTGGAAGGAACAATCCACATGCAACACGATACCATATGGTTTACTTCTCCCGCGCGGAATTGGCTGCAGTGCTTGCCGATTGGCAACGGTCATATCGGGGCGATGTTGGGTTATGACCCGGCGCACGAAGTAATCTCCCTAAACGATGATACGCTATGGAGCGGATATCCGCGTAATTACTGCAAAAAGGATTTTCAGGAAAATCTGCGCGCAGCGCGCGAGTTGCTTGTGCAAAACAAGCGCGCGGAGGCCGAGGAGATTGTGGAATCGCAGCTTTCCAATCACTTTACGCAGGCGTATATGCCGATGGGGGATTTGGCGATCTGTATACAGGAGGGAGCGGTGGAGAACTTTACGCGTTCGCTGGATCTCTCCAAGGGGATTCACGCCACACAATATCAGCATGATGGCGCGATGATTTCGAGCGAGAGCTTTGCCAGTTTTCCGGATGATGTGCTTCTGCATAGAATTTTGTGTAAAACCGCGCGGGACTTCCGGCTCTCGTTTACGAGCCAGCTAAACCATTCAGCATATTATGATCCCGCGGGTATTGCGGTGGCGGGTGTTGCGCCAAGCGATCTGATCATAGGCGACGTCGGTCACTTTTCCAGCGAAAATAACAGTGTAGTTTACGATGAACCGCAGCGCGCGATACACTTTTGCGTCTATGTAAAAATTCTGACGGATGGAATCGCAACGGCGGATCAAACTGGGATTACCGTTACCGGAGCGACGAGTTTGCTTGCGGTGCTTTGCAGCGCAACAACGTTTTCCAAAGGCGAGCGGTACGCTTCCTATGCCGAGGCGCGCGTTCTTCAGGCTGTCAAGAAGGGCTATTTTGCGTGCAAAGAGGCGCATATCGGCGATCATGTGGCGCTTTATAGTCGCAACACGCTGCAACTGGGTAACGACGAAGACGAATCGCCGTTGGAAGATCGTCTCAACCGCATGCGGGCGGGAACAGCGACGGGGAATGATTTTCGATTGCTGTATCATTATGGGCGGTATCTGCTGATCGCTTCCTCTCGATGCGGGACGCAGGCGGCAAACCTGCAAGGCATCTGGAACCGTGATTTGATTCCGCCGTGGTGGTGCGGGTACACCCTCAACATCAACCTACAGATGAATTACTGGATGACGGATCGAACCAATCTCTCCGATTGCTTTGAGCCTTTCGCGGCATTTGTCAGTCGGCTCTGTGAAGCGGGCAGACGCACGGCGCGCGAGGACTATGGCGTAGAAGGGTCGGTTGCGCATCATCAATCCGACCTCTGGGCACATTCCACCCCGGTCGGATTTGACCGTGCGCGAATTCCGCTTTCCGCGCGTTGGATGATGTGGAATACGGCGCTTCCCTGGCTCGCAATACAGCTGTATGATCACTATCAATATGACCACGATAAAGGGTTTTTAGATGATACGCTCTATCCCGTCATGCAGGCGGCGGCAGAGTTTATGCGCAATACCTACACGATCACTCAAAACGGGCGATGCAATATCCCCTCCACGTCGCCGGAGAATATGTATCAGGACACGAATGGTGCGGCGCGCGCGCTGTGTGTGATGAGCGCGATGGACATCGGCATATCCAAGGCGTTTTCGCTTGCTTACGCACGGGTTTGCGAAACGCTCGGCCAAGCGGAGGAAGCGGATCGTTGGAGGGCGTTTGCGCAGGAGATACGCGATTATTCTGTCATGCAGAACGGAACTCTGCGCGAGTGGGACGGGGATTACGCGCAGACAGAGGAAGGTCATAGGCATTTCTCGATGCTCTTTGGCATCTATCCGGGTGAAAGCCTAATCGGGAGTCAGTTTCAAGAGGCAGCACGGAAGGCGCTCGACCAGCGGCTGATGAACGGCAGCGGGCAGACCGGTTGGAGCGCTGTCTGGGCGGCGTTGCTGCTGGCGCGCTTTGGCGACGGGGACGCAGCGTACGAAATTTTGCAAAAGCTCATGCGGGAAAACATCCACGACAATCTGTTCGGCGCGCATCCGCCGGAGTTGTTTCAGATAGACGCAAATTTCGGTTTTACGGTTGCGGTGTGCGAACTGTTGATTCAAGAAGTGCAGGGGGGTGTTCGTCTGTTGCCCGCGCTGCCAAAGGCGCTGCCGACTGGCAGCTTATGTGGCGTGCGGATTCACGGCGGTCATACGGTATCATTTGGCTGGGAGAATTGCACGATAAGATGGATCGAGATTGTCTCGCATAAGGACGATGCTCTTAAGATCTGCGGCAATGGCCTGGATGGAATTGGGCTTGTGAAAAACAAGGGGGACTCATTCGATGTTTCGTTGCGAAAGGGCGAGGTAGTTCGGTTTGGCAAGCGTGGGTGAGGAGAACCGTCTGATTGAGGGAAATACACACTTGGTTAAAAAAATCCATATCATAAGGTTGTATCCTACATTCCAAGAAAAGCTGCGTTTCGTTATGATGATAGTGTTCCAATCGATCTATGAATCCATCTTGGGTTTCTGACATTTTTGCTTTCTGGGGGACTTCATGTCAAGACAGCGACATTATCCGGCATACTTTTTAATCGGCACGCTGCTGTTGTATGTCGTGCTGTATCTGTTGCCGGGGTTGATCGGCATCGGATACTCATTCACAGACTGGTCGGCCTATTCCGATCAGGTGCATTTCCTTGGCTATGATCATATGTTTGACAACTATATCAAGGCGTTTTCCGATGCCAAATACTTTGGTTATCTGGGAAATACGGTGCTCTTTACGCTCGTCACCACCTTTGTGAAAAACGGCCTTGGCCTTGCGCTTGCGGTCCTACTCACACAGCAGGTCAAGCTGCTCAACTTCCATCGCGCGGTGATGTATATTCCAGCGGTGCTCAGCGCGCTGATTGTCGGCATGATCTTCAAATCAATCCTGAATCCGGCGGAAGGCTTGCTCAACAGCGTACTAAAGGTATTCGGTATCAAGGGTGCCAAGTGGCTCACCGACCCGAAGATTGCATTCTGGTCTGTAATGGGCGTGGATATCTGGAAGGGCATGGGCTATATCATGACCATCTTTATCGCGGGTATCCTGTCAATTTCTCCAACCTATTATGAGGCGGCGGAGATTGACGGCGCGGGCGGCTGGCAAAAATTTCGTGCAATTACGCTGCCGATGCTTGCGCCGACCATGACGGTTACCACCGTGCTCAACGTGATCTACGGACTCAGGGTATTCGACATGGTTTACGCGCTGACCAACGGCGGACCGGGCTATGCGACGGAGGTGCTGTACACCGGCATCTACAAGGAATTTGGCTATGGCAAATATGCGATGGGAACAACGCTTTCGTCCATCATGTTTGTCTTCATGGTGATCATCGGCTTTTTCCTCATCCGCGCGATGAACAGAAACGAGGTGGAAGAATAATGATGGTGAAGAAACGCATGAAAGCAATCGGCGTCAACGTTCTTGCATGGGTACTCTCGATCATTCTGATTACACCGCTCGTGCTCATCGTGATCAATTCGCTCAAGACGAGTCAAGCCGCGGCGGAGATGAGTCTACGCCTGCCGGACACCATCCAGCTGGAAAATTTTAAGACCGTCATCGAGCGCGGCAAGCTCGGCGTAACGTTCCTCAACAGCCTGACCTACTCTACCTTTTCGGTGATCCTCTGCACGCTGACCTCCGCGATGGCGGCATTCGTGCTCTCGCGCAACCGCAGCAGGACCAACAAGATCATCTATTTCATCATCGTGCTCGGCATGGCGATGCCGATTAACTTTATCGCGCTGATGAAGGTGATGCAGTATCTCGATATCATCAACAAGCGTATCGGTATCATATTGCTGTATGCCGCCATCCAAACGCCGTTTAACGTGTTTCTGATCTATAGCTTCGTCGGCAAGATTCCGCGCGAGATAGACGAGGCGGCAATTATAGACGGATGCTCGCCACTCCAATTGTTTTTCTCGATCATTGTACCGCTCATCAAGCCTGTGCTGGTCACGGTTATGGTGCTGACCTTCCTCAACAC
>JAEWYV010000272.1 GCA_023458615.1 Bacillota bacterium | reverse complement strand
ACTACGCATTGAGCACAGCATTTTCAATTCTTGCCGCGCTTGTTTTGCTTTCGTTTCTCGTGATGATTCACGAGATGGGACACTACTTTGCAGGGCGCGCGCTTGGATTTTCCATATTGGAGTTTTCAATCGGTATGGGGCCCAAACTATTCAAAAAAACAAAAAACGGCACGGAATTTTCTCTAAGAGCATTTCCAATAGGCGGTATGTGCCGCTTTGAAGGCGAAGACGAGGATATCAAAAACGAGCGTTCCTTTAACGCACAAAAGGTTTGGAAGCGGATCATTGTCGTTTTAGCGGGTCCGGTAACCAATCTTGTATTTGCTATTTTGCTAGCGTTTTTCACTTTGAGCTTGTTTGGCGATTTTGTGCCTTCCATCTATGATGTAGTGCCAAACACTCCGGCCGCAATCGCGGGCGTTCAGGATGGGGATATCATCAAGGAAGTCAACGGAGAACCGGTAAAGTTCTACTTTCAAACGGTAGACATGATCGTCGCTGTCCAGACAAAGGATATCGATCTGACCGTCATTCGCAACGGCGAAAGCAAAGTACTGCATCTATCCAATGTATACAACGAGACGCAGGGGAAGAACTATATTGGCGTTACCATTACACCTGCGCGCATGAAGTTTGGCGTTGGCGAGTCGGCCGCGCGTTCCGTTCACTATGTGACGGCGACCCTCGCGGAAACATTCCGCTTTTTCGGTCGTGTTGCGCAGGGAAATGTCTCCAGCACGGATGCAACTGGCCCGGTAGGCATTGTTGCAATCATTAGCGAAGCAGTCCGCTCCAGCGGGGAAAATGTGCTTCGTTTGCTGGTGCTCATCAGCGCAAGCCTTGGCATCATGAATCTACTGCCCATTCCGGCGATGGATGGCGGACGACTCGTCTTTATGCTGATTGAAGCGGTTCGCGGAAAACCGATTGCTGCGGAGAAGGAGGGCATGGTTCACTTTGTCGGATTGGTGCTGCTCTTTGGGCTGATCATTTTAATGACGTTTAACGACATTTCCAACTTGATGAAGGGCGTCATCGGATAGCCGATGCGTCCGTTGCGCAGAAAACAGCAGGTGTACTTGTGAGCGGTATAACAAAACAAATTCAATTACGAGGGCTGTCCATTGGCGGAGGCGCGCCGGTAACGGTGCAGTCTATGACGAACACGGACACGCGCGATGTGGAAGCTACGGTCGGACAAATACAAAGATTGACCGAGGCCGGCTGCGATATCGTTCGTTCCTCGATCTATGATATGGCTTGCGCCGTGGCATTGTCGAAGATCAAAAGTCAGATCAGCATACCCATCGTGGCGGATATCCACTTTGACTATCGCTTAGCCATCGCTGCAATGGAAAACGGTGCCGACAAGCTCCGTTTCAATCCAGGAAACATTGGAGATGCGTCGCGCGTTCGCTCGGTTGTGGCTTGCGCGAAGCAGCACCATACGCCCATCCGAATCGGTGTTAACGCAGGCTCCATCGAACCCGCGCTGCGCCAGAAATATGGCGGAGCGACCACTGAGGCGATGGTGGAAAGTGCCTTGAAGCACGTATCCTTATTGGAGCGCGAAGGGTTTACGGATATTGTTCTCTCGTTAAAAGCGTCCAACGTGCGCGATACCGTAGACGCGTATCGCGCCATTCATGAACGGCTGGAATATCCGTTGCATGTCGGCGTCACAGAGACCGGGGATGTTGCCAGCGGAATCATTAAGTCCGCCGCTGGGATCGGGTCGCTTTTGTTGGATGGCATTGGCGATACCATCCGCGTTTCCCTTACGGATGATCCGGTGCATGAGGTTGAGGTCGGATTAAAAATCCTACGCGCGGTCGGATTGCGTCGGGACGATATTGAGATTGTTAGCTGCCCTACGTGCGGACGCACGCGCGTCGATGTCATGAAGATGGTGGACATCGTCAACAACCGTCTGCCGCACAAGCAAGGGTATTTAAAAGTTGCCGTTATGGGGTGCGCTGTCAATGGCCCCGGCGAGGCGCGGGATGCCGACATCGGCATTGCGTTTGGCAATGGCAATGGGATTCTCTTTGAGCATGGAGAACAGACCTATCATGGCGAGGCAGAAGAGGTTGTGGAGCGGTTGATCGCACGCGCGAGCGAAATGCTGGCCGAGCGTAGCGCAAGGAAAACTATATAGAAGTATGACCCGGAGGACGGAACAACATTGCAGGAAGAACTCTTTCACACACTACGGCGCGTAGGCATTTCAGATGTTTCTATAGAGTTGGAAACCGTAACCTTAAACCGTGAGCAAAATTTGCTGACGGTCTTTTTTCGATGCGATGATGAACCTTCCATCGACCTGACACGACAACTCACCGATGAGCTTGAAAAGCGGCTTGGCGGAACGCGTGTTCGCGTGGAGTGGCAAGCGAAGAATCAACCGCAGAGTCCTATTGCGGAAACAATTGAAACCACAGTTCCTGTCCCAAAGCCAACGATCAATGAAGGGAAATCCTCACCGTCCGGAAAACGCGTTCTTTATGGTGGTTTTGTATCGTCTAACTGCTTAACACCAATGGTCAACCTGAAAGGCGGCACGGATAAGTGCATTATTGGCGGCACCATTGTATCCATCAACGAACGCAATGCCTTTAAAAACAAACGCCGCAAAGGAGAGACGAGCTACCCGGTAGACATCTCGCTTTCCGATGGGACAGACTCCGTGTATTGCTCGCTTTTGATCGACACGGAGGAACAGAAAAACAGCTTGGTAGCCGAACTGGAAGCCGCGCAAAAAAACGGCAGTCAAATTCTGGCACAGGGCGTTTGCCGCACCTCGCAGATCACAGGCGAACTGATGTTTTATGCCAACAATGTCTGCGTTGTCCCACGGGAAGGCAGGCAGGACACAAGTGAACTCAAACGCGTAGAGCTGCATCTACACACGCGTATGTCCACGCAGGACGGCATTACAGAGGTTGGCGCAGCATTTGAGACCGCTAAGCGCTTTGGGCATAAAGCGCTCGCCATAACGGATCACGGCGTGGTACAGGCGTTCCCCGCTGCGGCAAAAGCCGCAAAGAAGAACGGGGTAAAGCCTATCTTTGGCGTGGAAGGATACTTGCTGCGCGAATCGGAACTCATCAGCATGGATCAGGTCTATGTTGTATTTGACCTTGAAACAACGGGACTCAAACCTGAACAGTGTGAAATCATCGAAATCGGCGCGGTCAAACTGCAAAATGGTGTGATCATTGATCGCTTCCAAACATTTGTAAACGATGGCGTAGTGATTCCTTCCAATATCACCCAACTCACAGGCATTACGACGGAGATGCTTGTCGGCGCGCCCAATACCAGAGAGGTGCTTACAAACTTCCATGCCTTCTGTCAGGACTGCTGTCTTGTTGCGCACAATGCCGAGTTTGACATGAGCTTTATTCGCCATCATGGCGAGCGCTTTAACCTTGTCTTCACCAATCAATATGCCGATACGCTGATGCTCTCGCGGTATCTCATGCATGATCTAATCAATCATAAGTTGGATACCGTCTGTGAGGCACTCGACGTTGTTCTGCTCGAGCATCACCGCGCGGCGGATGACGCAGCGGCAACAGGAGAGATATTTGTAAAACTTCTCGATAAACTCCGCGAACTGGGGCTGCATCATCTGCCCGTGCGCTCAGATGAAACAAAGCAGGAGCGCGGAAAAAAGAAGCGGGCGGCAACGAACCACATTATCATCCTTGCAAAGACGCAGGCCGGCATGAAAAATCTCTATCGCATTGTCAGCTATGCGCATTTGGATCATTTTCACTACAATCCGATTATTCCGTTCAGCCTGCTTTCGCTTTACCGCGAAGGACTGATTCTAGGCTCCGCATGCGAAGCGGGTGAATTGTATCAGGCAATCCTAAATAACGCGGGGGAGGAACGAGTTGAATATCTAGCAAAAACCTATGATTTTCTAGAGATTCAGCCACGAGGCAACAATGCATTCTTGGTTCGCGAAGGAAAGGCGACAGAGGAGCGGGTTCTGGAGATCAACCGTGAAATTGTTTCTCTTGGCGATCGGCTTGGAATTCCAGTCGTCGCAACTGGCGACGTGCATTTTTTAAACCCGGAGGATGCGATCTACCGTGAGGTGATCCTGACAAAGAACGGGTTTGACGATGCTTCGTTTCAGCCGCCGCTCTATTACAAGACCACCACGGAAATGCTTGAAGAATTCGCATATTTGGGTGAGGAGACCGCTCGTCGTGTTGTGGTTGATGAACCAAATCGTATTGCTGAGCTTTGCGAACTGCTCAAACCATTTCCAGATGGGACGCATGCGCCAACCATTGAAAACGCGAATGATATCCTGCGCGATATGGCGGTTGGGAAGGCACACGAAATCTATGGGGACCCGCTACCAGAGGTGGTGCAGGCGAGGCTTGACCGTGAGCTGAAGTCCATCATCGGCAACGGCTTTGCTTCGCTCTATCTGATGGCGCAGCGATTGGTGCACAAGAGTAATTCCGATGGCTATCTGGTCGGTTCGCGTGGCTCAGTCGGTTCATCATTTGTGGCAACCATGGCGGGCATCACGGAGGTGAACCCACTTCAACCGCACTATGTTTGCCCGAACTGCAAACACAGTGAGTTTGATGTTGACCGCCTAAACTATGCATGCGGCATCGATATGCCGAATCAAATTTGTCCCGTCTGCGGCAGCAAATATGATAAGATGGGGTTTGATATTCCGTTTGAGGTTTTTTTAGGCTTTGACGGAGACAAAACACCGGATATCGACCTCAACTTCTCCGGCGAATATCAACCGGTCGCGCATAAATATGTGGAAGAGATGTTTGGCCGAGGGCATGCCTTCCGCGCGGGAACGATCAGTGGCGTTGCGGAGCGAACCGCATTTGATTATGTTCGCATTTACGAAGAGAAGACGGGAAAGGTGCTGCGTCGCGCCGAAAAAGAACGCATTGCGAAGGGCTGTCAGGATGTCAAAGTCACTACGGGGCAGCACCCCGGTGGCATCGTTATTGTGCCCAAAGAGGACGATATCTTAGACTATACGCCGATTCAATACCCGGCGGATAAATCGGACAAGAACACGATCACCACGCATTTTGACTTCCATGCGATGGACGACCGTCTTGTAAAGCTCGATATTCTGGGCCATGACGACCCGACCGCGCTGAGAATGTTGCAGGATCTTACGGGACTTGACCCGGTTACGATCCCGCTGGACGACCCAGACACCATGCGCATCTATATCGCAAGTGATTCGCTCAAGGTGGACCTCTCCGCAATCGATTGCAATGTTGGCACACTGGGAACACCGGAGTTTGGCACCGGGTTTGTACGCGGCGTTTTGGATGCCACACAACCGACCACGATGGAGGAACTGGTTCGCATCTCCGGCCTTACCCACGGAACCGATGTGTGGCTTGGCAACGCGGAGCCGCTCGTCATCAATAAGATTGCCAAGCTCAACGAGGTAATCTGCACACGCGACGATATCATGAACTATTTGATTATGCATGGTGTGGATGCATCGAGCTCGTTTAAGATCATGGAGTCCGTTCGTAAAGGGAAGGGCCTCAAGCCTGAGATGGAACAGAAGCTGCTCGATAACAACATCCCCGCTTGGTATATTGACTCGTGTAAGAAGATCAAATACATGTTCCCGCGCGGACATGCGGTTGCGTATACGATGATGAGCTTCCGTGTCGCCTACTATAAGGTGCATCATCCATTGGAATTCTACAGCGTCTATTTTACTGTGCGCGCTGACCTATTTGATGTTTCGCTGGCGGCTGGCGGGGCAGAGCGAGTGTTGGAGACCATACACGAACTGGAACGCGCCGCGGCAAAGATGACGGACTCTGAAAAAGGGAGAAATAAGGATATCATTACCATTCTGGAAGTGGTGTATGAGATGAACATGCGCGGCATCGAGTTGTTGCCGGTCGATTTGTACAAATCAGACGCGACAAAGTTTCTTGTCGAAGATGGCGCATTGCGTCCACCGTTTAATGCAATTCCCGGCGTTGGTAGCAACGCGGCGGAGGCGCTTGCGGAAAATCGTGCGGGTCATGTGTTCCATACCATTGAGGAATTCCGCGCCATTACCAAGGCAAATAGCGGCGTCATCACGGCTATGGAGAAGTGCGGGTGTTTTGAAGGGCTGGATAAATCGGCACAAATTTCGTTGTTTTAACTGAAAACAAAATGTTCTGTTATGCTTTTAAGTAGATCGATTGAATTTCGAACCGTGCTCAAAAATCGTAAGATTTTTATTGAAAGATTGTATTGACAGCAAGCGGATTATTCTGTATCATATT
>JAEWYV010000271.1 GCA_023458615.1 Bacillota bacterium | reverse complement strand
GATGGGTTTATGTTGCCTACCTGAGCCAGCAGGCGATAGAGCGCCAGCTCAAGGGCATGTATGTCTATTTTATGGAGACCGAACCGCCCAAGACGCACAACGTCAACTTCCTCTTCTCCAAGATTACATCCGGCGAAGCATTCCGCAGCCAGACGGATCAGGCGCGGCTGGAAGCGCGCAAAAACGAGTGCGAGGACTTTTTGATGGACGTGATGTTCTATTATATGTCCGACTATCCGTTCTCCTATAAGAATATTACAAACCGGTTTGTGGATCGCACGCTTGCGCTGGAGCTGCATGAAAAGACGCTGGATATGGTTGCCTGGCTGCGCTCGTTCCTGCCGGAGATCGAGATTCCGAAAATCCCCTCCTAATATTTCGGAGCAAATCTCATTTTTCGAGATTCCGAAAATCCCCCTCTGAATAGTAAAATCAATAACAAACAAATGCCTCCTGCAGTTATCCTGCGGGAGGCTTTATTTGTATCTCTCTATAAACAAATGCCTCCCGCAGTTTTCTTGCGGAAGGCATTTTTGTTTCTCTCTGTTCGTTTAAAGATCAACCGGCGGGGGTTGCCTCCGGTATGGCGGTCGCAAAACCCTCCGGAATCGGGGTAAAGAAGGCCTCCGATCCGGGTTTGCTGGTCGCGTTGGGGTCTATACTATCCCGTAGATAGTTTGCCCCCTGATCCAAAAGCCCCGCCGCGTCCTCGGCAATGCCGGAATCCTGCATAAACAGCAAAATCTCCGACCAGGCCTGCTTGCCGAGTACACGAAGAGAACCAATCAGCCGCTCCAGCTTTCCGCTGAGCAGATCCTTGCTATCCAGATAGGTTAAAACGGCCATCAGCAAAATGAGCAATACCACCAAAATGCCGATCAGGCGAAAAATAAACTTCATCATTACCATCCTCCAAATAGGTCCATAACAGAAATTCGAAAAAGAAATAAAAAACGGAATAGTGAACAGGGCATCGATCACCGATTAAATTATACTACGTAACAAAACCATCTGCTGTGAATGTTGTGTAAAATGTTAGAAACAAAAAAGGCGGCTTAACACGCTAAGCCGCCCTGTGTTGTTCGCGGTTTTCGGCTTGCTTACGGTTCAATATTCAGTTGCTCGGTCTGCTCAATCGCCCGCTCGATCATCGGGGCAAAATCCACCCGCGCCTCGCTGCGCAGGATGGTTTCGAGCTTTGGCTTCGTGACGGGGTGCTGTGGCACGAACACCGTGCAGCAGTCCTCAAATGGGAGGATGGAGGTGTCGTAGGAACCCATCGCCTTTGCGCGCTCGACGATCTCCTCCTTGTCAAAGCCGATCAGCGGACGAAAGACCGGCAGGCTGACCGCGGCGTTGGTGACGGTCAGGCTCTCGATGGTCTGGCTCGCAACCTGGCCCAGCGACTCGCCGGTGATGAGCGCCTGCGCCCCGCAGGAGAGCGCGATCCGCTCGGATATCTGCATCATCAAGCGGCGCATGAGTATCGTGGTTTCGGTCTTGGGGCATTTTTCGTAGATGGCGAGCTGAATCTCCGTAAACGGCACCAGATAGAGCGAGATTTCGCCCGTATAGTTGGTCAGGATGCGGGTGAGTTCAACCACCTTTTCGCGCGCGCGCTCGCTGGTATAGGGATAGCTGTAAAAATGCACCGCGGAGAGACGCACGCCGCGCTTGGCAATCATATGCCCGGCGACGGGGCTGTCGATGCCGCCGGAGATGAGCAGCATGGCGTGTCCGCTGGTGCCGACGGGCATGCCGCCCGCGCCCATGCGCTCCTCGGCAAACAAAAACGTCTGCTCCTGCCGCACCTCTACGCCAACGTAGAAATCCGGCTCGTGCACATCCACGCGAAGGGCGGGGAACGCATCGAGCAGCACGCCGCCCATCACGCGGCAAATCTCCAGAGAACGCATGGCAAAGCGCTTGTCCGCGCGGCGGGCAATCACCTTAAAGCTCGCGGAGGGTAGCCCCGCAATGCGCTTTTCAACCAGCGCCTTTGCCGCCTCCACCATCGCGTCCCAGTCCTTCTCCACCGCGAGGGCGGGGCTGACGGAATGGATGCCGAACACGCGCGTGAGCTTATCCGCCGCGCCGTCGAGCTCCTCCGCCGAAAGGCCGAAGACGAATACGCGCCCCTGCTCGCGCACCACCTTGACGGGGGCGGGACGCAGGGCGAGCGCGATACGCTTCATCAAACTGCGCTCAAAATAGGGGCGGTTGAGTCCCTTTAGGTGAATCTCCGCATAGCGGACGAGCAATACTGGTTCCATAATGATCTCCAAAAAATGATATTTCGTTCAGTTGATCGGTGTTGGCAGTTGATCTCAAAAAAATGTTTCTGTTTTTCGTTAGCGTTATCTGCGCTGAAAGCGCCGGAGAAAAACAACCTGTTCTTGCAGCGCTTCTGCCGCCTGATCCATCTCGTCTATTGTGTTAAAGGGGCAGAGGCTAAAGCGCAGCGCGCCCTCCGCGCGAACGCCCGTGATGCCCATTGCGGCTAAAATTCGGTTTTGTCCTTTCTGGTGCGTGGAGCAGGCGCTGCCGGTGGAGACATAGATCTCCCGCTCGGAGAGCGCGTTGACCAGCACCTCACCCCGCACGCCGGGGAAGGAAACATT
>JAEWYV010000270.1 GCA_023458615.1 Bacillota bacterium | reverse complement strand
GTGTTATCTCAACAGGCCTTATACCTTATAGGAGGAAAAACCGATGTCTAAGGTTGCAATCATATCCTGCAATAGCTATGAACCCGCAGAGGTCGACGCCGCTGTGGAACGCGGCGTTTCGCTGCTTGGCGGTGCTGGGAGCTTTGTTCAGCCCGGCGAGAAGATTCTGCTCAAGCTCAACTGGCTCTCCGCTGACCCGCCGGAGAAGAGCGTCACGACGCACCCCGCTGTCTTTCACGCGGTAGCCCAGCTCTTCCAGCGCGCAGGTGCCGTGCTGTCCTACGGAGATTCACCGGGGTTTCAAGCACCCGACATTGCGTCTAAACGTACAGGGGCCACACAGATTGCAAGCGAGCTTAATATCCCTCTGGCAGACTTTCGAGCCGGACAAGAGGTTCATTTTGCCGAGGGGCATCAAAATAAAAAGTTCATCATCGCCAATGCGGTATTGGAAAGCGACGGTGTGATCAGCCTGCCCAAGATGAAAACGCACGCGTTTCAGCGCGTTACCGGTGCGGTAAAAAATCAGTTCGGCTGTGTGCCCGGCGCGCTCAAGGGCGAATTCCACGTCAAGGTTCCCGATGCATACGAATTTGCCAAAATGTTGATCGACCTCAACACGCTTGTACATCCGCGTCTGTATGTCATGGATGGCATTATGGCGATGGAAGGCAACGGTCCGCGTGGCGGAGATTCCCGCAAGATGGGCGTACTGTTGTTTTCCAGCGACCCCATTGCGCTGGACGCGACAATGTGCCGCCTCATGAACCTTGACCCTGCGCTGGTGCTCACCAACAAAGCAGGGCAGGAGATGGGCGCGGGCACATATCTAAGTGAAGAGATTACGTTGCTGGGCGACCCGATTGAGCCGCTGATTGCCGCCGATTTTCGCGTCAACCGCGAGCCGGATGCAAAAACAACGAAGAAGAAGCAGCCCGCAATCATCAAGAGCGCGCTCACCGCAAGACCCGAAATCATCGCCGAGCGTTGCGTAAAGTGCGGCATCTGCGTGAGTATGTGCCCCGTGACGCCAAAGGCCGTAGACTGGCATGATGGTAACAAGAGCAATCCGCCGTCCTATCGATATGATCGCTGCATTCGTTGCTACTGCTGTCAGGAGGTCTGTCCTGAAAGCGCAATACGGGTCAAGGTACCGTTTTTGCGCAGAATGCTTGATCGATAACCTTTCAAGCGAACATCTAAAATTGCTGGGAAACTTAAAAAAGCCTGCACGGTATGAACCGTGCAGGCTTCCGTTTTGTTTGTCAGTTGCTCTCTTGCGATATGGAGGCGACCTTCTCCGCAGCACGAGGCTGCGATGTTTCAGCCTTCACTCGCTCGCGATACTTGTAGTAGGTATGTACGGAGATTCCGATCGATTTGCAAGCATCCGCAATCGACTTCCCATTCTTATAGAGCTGCTCAACGCGGAGCAGCTTGATCTCCTGCAGGTCAATCGATCGCTCTTTTTCCAAAATAGTGTCCCCAACCAATTCCATCATCTTAATCGCAGCCAATCGCCTCTATCGCAATGTCAAACACGGTTGCAGCGAACGGTTACGCGATGCGCACCGCCCATCGTGCAGGTAAACAGCGTTAAATCCCAATCCCCTGTGGTGAGTTTTTCCACATCCCGCGGTCCAAGTATTTCAATTGCGACTATCTGATATAAAATCACGTTGCCCATCACATCTGTAAACACAACACTATCGCCAATCTGCGCCTGTCGCAGTGGGCGAAAATGCCTGCGCGTACTATGCCCCGCAATCACCAGCGTATCATCCAGATAAGACCCTGCATAGCGGCAAGCCGAACGCCGCAGTAGCGGATAGCTCCACTCGCTCATGACGGGAAGTTCTATCTTGAGGGCAGGAACGCTAATCACGCCGATATAGGTATATCCGTCAACTTCCGTAGTCGGCATCTGCGGGGTTTCCACAACAGGAGCCTCAGCGCTTTCCGAAAGGTTCTCCGCCGCAACTGACCCATCGGCAGGCTTTGTTGCGTTTTCGTCCGATTGCTGATTCGGAATAGTCAGTAGGAGCTTTGTCGCCGCTTGCTCAGCAAACTCGCCACCCTGCTCCTCAAACGAGATGTTCCATACGCCCCAGGCACCAGCGCCAAGCAACAACAGCAGCCCGACGGTCATCAAAAAGCCGCCACGCTTACGAGACATGCTTCTCTCCTCCGTCCCGAAAACGCCTGCGCCAGCCGATGACGAAGAGCAAAATACCCAAGGCTGCCAACACTTCCACAGGCCACCACAGGATGCCCGTCTGCGGGATGGATCCGTTGTTCGTACTACCCGTACCTGAACCGTTCGAGCCGGACTTGATCACATCCGTAATCACCAGCACGTTGCCATTGCTCTGGTAGGAGACCGAATAGACGTCCAGTGCCGTCTTCTGCACCACCGTCCAGTGGTATTCCTCGCTCAAGTCCTCCCATGTGTGCCGCCAGTTGTCCGCTGCTGAGAGCGTATAGTTCTCGTAAACCACACCGTCTCTCAAGAGCGTGATGCCAATGGTGGACGGTCGTTGACTCGTGTGCCCCGCATCCGACCATTGCAGCAGAACCGTAAGATCAAAGACCTTTGGTGGCTCTTCGACAGGGTCGATGATTTTCGGATATGCGGTCAAATCGTAATTCCACCCACCTGCATCAGTCGGATTTGGCAGTGCAACAAGGAAAGGCGCAAAAAAGTAGGTGTGCGTTCCGATTTTCAGCGAGTCACCTGCAACCAAATAGAGTCCTTGAGCAAGGTTTGAGAAGATCGCAGTACCGTTTGCATCGCTATCGCCACTTACAGTTTCGGCGATAGAATTGTTTGTTGCATAGGCGCTCAGCGTTGCCGCCGCACTCGTCCAGCCCTTATGATCCAGCCCATTGAGCGTTACACCCGAAGAAGCAAATGCGCCGCTGAGTTTGAACCCTGTGTCCGTGGTGCCATCTGCAACGCGAAAAAGCCGGAGATGCTTTCCGGCGAGCGGGCTCCCCTCATAACGGGCGACGAGCGTCAGCGAACAGATGCGCGATGGATCCACCGGGTCTGCCGCCAGCGCCATATGCGGGCAAGCGAACAACAGGCAAAACAGCAACGCCAGCGCGGCGGAGGCTTTGCCTAAAACTCTTTTTCGTTTTTGACTCAAAACGCTCAACAATGACTACCTTTTCCTGGTCAGCGCGTTTTTACTTCGCGCGTTGTGTTATTTGGTGTCAACAGAGATACTATCGCTCGCTTTTTTTCGACCGATGGAGCGAATCAGAAGGACCAGTACCAGCGCAAGAATCGCAATCACGATCAGCCCGGCCGTTGCGTCATAGGGTGTTTGCTCTGCCAAAGGCGCGGTTGCCGCGGTTGTCGGCTGCTGCGCTGCATTTTCTGTTCGAATACCACGCAGCATGAGCCGATGCGAATTTACGCCATATGGTGTACAGGTGATCAGCGTGCAATAATCCTTGGCCGGATCGATCTCCAGCGTATCCAGATCGCTTGGCTTTACAACCAAAATCTGATCGATTTGATACGTCAATGTTTGATCCAGCACATGGAGAACAAACGTGTCGCCAACCACGAGCTGATCCAGATCGGTAAATAGCATTGCCGACGGCAGCCCGCGGTGCCCCGAAATGGCGCAGTGGGTGCCAATTCCGCCAACTGGGAGCGAAGTACCCTCGACATGTCCCGCTCCAACCTGTAGGACACTTTCGTCCGTTCCATGATAGATGGGGAGTTTCACGCCGATCTTTTCAATCTCGACATAGCCCATAATTCCGTTGCTCGTTGGGTCGAGCAGGCTTTGATAGATCGCTGCCTCCTCATCCGTCTGCAAAAACCGATCCGGCTTGTCGAGCAGTGCTGCGTTATACGCCTGCGCCGCCTGTAAGATCGGAGTGTAGTCCTCCGGCGCGAGCTTCGCCATATCATTTTCGTAGCTCGCAACTGCATGGCTTTGATGGCGGGTGTTAACATAGTTGCTAATCGCCGGATACAGCAGTAGCGCAAGGCCAATCAGGAACACCGAGGCGAGTAGAATATTGGGTAGGAGTTTCTTCATTTGGCCCCTTGCACGCTGTGGCAGATCGGCACATGCGGCCGACCTGCCCATAACCCGCGTGATGATTTAGAAAATCAGTCTCTCTTCTGGGCAGAGTTCTTGCGGAATGCCACAAGAACCAACGCGAGCAGAATCATGGTCAATCCGCCGATGGTGAAGAGCTTGGTGCCCATGCCGCCGGTCTCCGGCAGGATTGCACCCGCAAGGTTGATTACGCTCAGCGCGCTGCCGCCGTTGATGCCCACCGCGGTGAGCTGATCCAGCGTCGCATCCGGCACATGTCCGTCCACATAGGCGGAGGTGCGGGAGCCATCGTTATAAGTCG
>JAEWYV010000269.1 GCA_023458615.1 Bacillota bacterium | reverse complement strand
GACTATGAGCACGCGATCAGCGTGCTGGAGTTGGACAACGTTTCCCTTGCGCTCAAAGGCACCTCCGCTTGTGTGGATAGCGTAAGCTTTGCAGTGCACGAAGGCGAGATCTTCGGCATCGCGGGCGTCAGCGGAAACGGGCAGGACGAGCTTTGCGACATTCTCTCAGGATCGAAGCAGCCCACATGCGGCGAGATTCGCTTTCTCGGGCGCGACATCACAAAGGACAGCATCCGCGCGCGCATCGAAGCGGGCATCGGCTACGTTCCGGTGGATCGCTATCGCGACGCGATGGTGATGGATATGACCCTCGCGGAAAACATGCTACTCAAGAATAGCTTTTCGGAGCGCTGGCAAACCCACGGCTTCATCCGCCAAAAGGCACTCAACCGCTACACGGCGGAGAAGATTGCCGAGCACCGTGTGAAGGCCACAGGGCCGAGCGACACGGCGCGCAGCCTCTCTGGCGGTAATCAGCAAAAGGTCGTCCTCGCGCGCGAAGTTGATCTTGGCAAAAAACTGCTCATCTTCAATCAGCCGACGCGCGGACTCGACATGGGCGCGGTTGACCGCATCCACAAGGTGATTCTCGAAGAAAAAGAGGGCAAGAAAGCCGTCCTGCTCGTTTCAACCGAGTTGACAGAGCTCTTTGAGCTCTGCGACCGGATTGCGGTCATGTATCGCGGCAGGTTGATGGGCATGTTCCATAACGGAGAAAAGACAACCGCTGAAATCGGGCTTCTGATGGCTGGCGTTACGGATCAACAGGAGGTGAAAGCATGAAGAAGCGACTCGGCGTTCCGCTCTATAACATCGGCGCGGTGCTCGTCGGCCTCGTCATCAGCGCGAGCCTGCTGCTCTTTCTCAAACTCAACCCCGTCGAGGTCATCTCCCTCGCGGTGAAAAAGATTGTATCCGACGGGTATACGATTGGCGAAATTCTGGTTAAGGCCACGCCTCTGATCTTCACCTCGCTGGCGTTTGCGTTTACCTATAAGGCAAACCTCTTCAACATCGGCGCGCAAGGACAGTTTTACGCGGGCTCCATTGTCGCCATCGCGCTCTCGCTTGCGCTTGGGGGCCGAATCCCGCAGGCGCTGCTGCTGCTCATCGTGCTGGTTGCGTCCTTTGGCGCGGGCGCAGTGGTCGGCGGGTTGATTGGCTATGCCAAGTCTCGGTTCCGCGCAAACGAGTTTCTCGTGAGCATGATGTCCACCTATGTGGTCAGCGCGTTGATGGACTTTTTACTGCGCACCAGCCTACAGGAAACCAAGGCGGAATATCTCCAGACGGACGCAATTGCAAAGAGCGCCTATCTGCCGACGATTCTACCCGGCACGCGCGTACACCTTGGCTTCGTGCTCGCGCTGATCACCGCCATCCTCGTCTGGGTGCTACTCTACAAAACCCCGCTGGGCTTTCGCATTCGTGCCGTGGGCTATAACCACAGCGCCGCAGAGCTCGGCGGCATCCGCTCCGGGAAAATTTATGTCACCGCGTTTCTGATCGCGGGCGGGCTCGCCGGTCTCGCGGGCTTTACAGAGGTCAACGGCGTGCAGCATATGCTGCTGCAAAACTTCAACGCCTCCATCGGTTCGTTTGGCATCGGCATCGCAATCCTCGCAAACGGAAACCCGATCGGCTGCATCTTCGCCTCCGTTCTCTTCGGGTTCCTTAACGTGATGGGTACAACGATGGGCCGCCTACCGGGGCTGAATATCCCCGCGAGCATCATCGACCTCATCGAAGGCGTCGTGATGATCTGCGTGATCATGTCCTATTTTGTTCGTCGCACCGCGGAAACCCGCAGCGAAAAGCAGCGCTTGAAAAAGGCAGGTGTATAACAAATGGTGAATCTACTCACACGAGCCATCATGATGAGCACGCCGCTGTTTCTTGGCGCGCTGGCGGAGGTTTACGCAGAGCGCACCGGCATGATGGTCTGTGCCATTGAGGGCATTTTTCTCATCGGCGCATGGGGCGGCTTTGTCGGAACCTATCTCACCGGCAGTCTTGTCATCGGCCTTCTTGCCGCAATTGTTTGCGGCGCGGCGATGGCTGCGCTCTATGGCGTTGTAACTGTCTATATGAAGCAGCAGCAGGTGGTAACCGGCACGGCGTTGAACATCCTCGCCGCAGGTATCTGCGCGTTCTTCCAGCGGGTGCTCTTCGGTGTGCCGACCACGCCGCTGCAGATTGCGACCCTGCCGAAGATCGCAATTCCGCTGATCTCCAAAATTCCCGTGCTAGGCCCGATCTTCTTTCAGCAGAACATACTCACGTATCTAGCCTATGTGCTTATCCCTGTTGCGATCTTCGTGCTGTTTAAAACCTCGCTTGGGCTCACGCTCCGCTCGACGGGCGAAAACCCGGAGGCAGTGGATGTCGCAGGTCTCAACGTAAACCGCATCCGCTTTCTTACCGTGCTCGTTGCGGGTGCAATCGGCGGGCTCGCGGGTTCGTTTTACACGGTTGGCTACCTTGGTATGTTCACCAGCGGCATCATCGGCGGACGCGGCTGGATCGCGTTTGCAATATGCTTCCTCGGCAACTGGAACCCCAAGGGTGTTGTGCTCGGAACGCTGGCGTTTGGTCTCGCCGACGCGGTGGCAATCTATATTCAGGCGGTCAGCGGGCACACAATCTTCCCCAACGAACTGATCATCGCGCTGCCATACATCCTGACCATCGTACTCACCATTACGCGCAGCAATCTCAGGGTGCCCGCCAAACTCGGCGTGCCCTATGCGAAGGAGAACTGACGCCAGTTTCCATTAACAGATATACAGACAGAGCCACCCGTTTTTCGGGTGGCTCTGTTGGTCTATATACGTGAATCTTATAAGCGTACGCGAATGATTTAAACAGCGTAGCCGCCAAATTCATGTGCCGCATCCGCAAACGCCTGCAAGTTCTCCGGCGGTGTTCCTTCGGAGAAATAATCGCTTGCAGCCAAGATAAATCCGCCGCGTTGTTTCGCCAATTCCAATACCTCGCGTACGCGTGAGCGAACCT
>JAEWYV010000268.1 GCA_023458615.1 Bacillota bacterium | reverse complement strand
ATACCAGTACAATGAGCAGAACCGTCAACAATCTGGTCAATAGCAATATGGCCGAGCGCGAACTGGATCCGAACGACCGAAGGTATGTCCGAATTCGACTCACACCGGAGGGCTTGGAACAGTTTTCCGATATCGAGTCCGGCATGGGCTCCTATTTCACGAAAATCTATTCCGCGATTCCGCCGGAAAATCGAGCGCAGGTGCTCGAGAGCCTTCAAATACTGCTCAAGGCAATCACCGAGAGCAACTGCTGTACATAAAGGAGTACGATATGTTTATCTTCATCATCATGTTTCTCTTAGCCGTCATCGCTTCCGTGCTGGTTTTTCCCGATGCGCCGGATTCCGCGCTGGAAGAATACTGTAATCTCGAATGCAAGGAAAACAAAATTCGGGATTACTCCATCTGCTGTTAAGTAGCAACCACAGAGAGGAATTATTTATGGCAAACACCTGTTGTTCAGGGAGCCGCGTTGCATCCGGGCGTAAAGCAGCCTCAAGCTGCTGCGGTAGCTCTCCGTCTTCCCCTTCCTCCTCCTGCTGTGCCGCGGCGGACACAAGCGATCCATCGCCTGAAGCGTTGCGGGAAACACCCCGCACAAATGAAGATTGGATCATCGGCAGCGTTGCAACAGAGATTGGCGATGTTCCGCGCATTGCAACAACACTTTCCTTTGGCGATATTGTTGGTTCCTGGAAATGCCGCTGGTCCATCGGACGCATGGACTACAAGGTGGAACCCGGCCTCTATGCGGTCGGTTCGCCGGATAGCGCCTCCCCCGTGCTAGTCACATCCAACTATAAGATGACGTTCGATCGTGTCCGCGCGGAGCTGGGTGGACTGAACCTCTGGCTCATGGTGCTGGATACCGACGGCGTCAATGTTTGGTGCGCGGCAGGCAAGGGGACGTTTAGCACAGATGAGGTCGTTCACCGTGTGGAAATCACCGGGCTTAGCAGCGTGGTTTCCCACCGCACACTCATTTTGCCGCAACTGGGCGCTACCGGCGTCGCCGCGCATGAGGTGCGGGCAAGATGCGGTTTTCGAGTTCTTTACGGGCCGATTCGTGCAAAGGACATTCCGCCCTATCTCCAGAACGGTCAGCATGTAACGGACGAAATGCGCAAGGTGCAATTTAACATAGGCAATCGAGCAATATTGACGCCCATGGAATTGGTCGGTGCGGCGCAGCCGCTGTTTATCGCGTTCGGCGTATTCTTTGTGCTCAACGCTGTGGGTCTTGGTCACTTCGGCTGGATCGATTTTTATGGAATCTTGGGCGCCGTATCGGTCGGTGCTGTCATAGCTCCCATTCTGCTGCCATGGATTCCCGGCAGAGCCTTCTCCTTCAAGGGCGGGCTGCTTGGCCTCGTCTGGGCAATCGCATTTCTTTTTCTCAACGGCGTGCCGGCACATCCGGTACTCGGTTGGTTGAAATCAGCGGCGTATCTTCTGCTTCTGCCCGCGCTCTCCGCGTTCCTGACCATGAATTTCACCGGTAGTTCAACCTATACTTCTCTTTCCGGTGTAGATCGTGAAATGAAAATCGCCGTCCCAATCATGTTGCTTTCAGCCGCCGCAGCACTGCTTTTGCTGCTAGCAAGCGATTTATATCTGCTGATAAGAGGTGGGATCCTATGAAATATTTAAAAAACGTCGTCACCCTGCATCTCGATCCGGAGAAATGTACGGGGTGCGGCATGTGCATGGAGGTTTGCCCGCATAGCGTGTTTCAAAAGAGCGGGAAGATTGTATCCATCGTCGACCGCGATGCTTGCATGGAATGCGGCGCTTGCGCAAAGAACTGCGCCTTTTCTGCAATTTCCGTGCAGCAGGGGGTCGGCTGTGCGGCGGCAATCATCATCGGTTTCTTCACGGGCACCGAACCAACCTGTGGCTAACATTCAGATGACTGAATATAGTTTGCTGAAATAAGAAACTCTGTCTTCTCATAAAAACGGTTCAAAAAAAGCAATGGTTGATTCCAGTTGGAATGCGCCATTGCTTTTTATTCTGTCTATCTTTAGTCCTGCGGTTTCGTCGTTTCCTGTAAAGCGGCAAGAACCCGTTCCTTCGTCATCGGGAGACTGTTCATCTCCGCATCCAGCGCGTTTGCTATCGCGTTTCCGACGGCGGATAGCGTTGGCACGACGGAGCATTCGCCGATGCTCTTTGCGCCGTAGGGGCCAGCGGGTTCAAAGGAATCCAGCACTTCAACATGCAACTCTCGCGGCATATCGCCCGCGTAGAGCATGCGGTAGCGCTTGAGCGTGCGATTCTTGACCGCTCCGGTGCGCTCGTCCACGCCCATATCCTCGCTCAACGCATTTCCAAATCCCATCTGAAGCGCGCCTTCAATCTGTCCCGTCACGGAGAGCGGATTGATCGCCTTGCCAACGTCGTGTACCGCAGCGTAGGCAAGAATCTTTACCTCGCCCGTCTCGGTATCGACACGAACCTTCGCGATATGCGCGCCGTAGGACATAACAGCCGCCTGGGACGCGAACGAGTCCGCACACAGCAGCTCCTTTTGGTCGTGCTCACGCGCATATTGCACAATCTGCTCCAGCGAAACCGATGTTCCATCCGGCGCGGAAACGGTGCGATTGGAGAAATTGAGCTTGTCCGCCGGTGCGTTCAGCATTCTCCCCGCAACCTCCGCCATCAAATCGCGCATATGGCAGGCAATCTTGAGCGCCCCGTGGCCGGAGACGAATGTGCCGCGGCTGGAGTAGTCGCCAAGCTGATACGGCGTGAGTCGTGTATCCGCCTCGACGCAGTCAATATCCGACAGCGGCATGCCGAGTGTCTCCGCAACCATCTGCTTTTGCAGCGTGACGGAGGAGTTGCCCATCTCGTTAGAGGGCGTAAACAGCACGCAGGTGCCGTCGCAGTTCATCTTGAGTATCAAGCCCGTGATATCGGGTTTCACGCCGTACATGCCGTTTCCGTGCGCGCCAACGCCAACACCAACGCCGATGCGATAGCGCCCACTCCGGCTTTGCTCCTGTTCCAGCTTTGCCGCGTCGTAGCCGATGCACTCTGCCGCGCGATTGAGGCAGTCAATCGGGCGCGCGTTGCCGTGCGGAACTTGATTGCGCGGGTCGAAGCCTTGCTGATTGGTCAGGTTTTTGCGCTGTAACTCCAGCATATCCATATTCAGCAGCTTCGCGATCGTGTTCATCTGCCGCTGTTGGGCAAAAAAGAGCTGCGGTGAGCCAAAGCCGCGCATAGGGCCGCCGATGGTGGTGTTGGTGATGACGGGATAGCCGACGAACCGCACATTCGGGCAGGTATGCACCTTAAAGAGCCGCCCGCACATCGCCCAGACGACGCTGGTTGTGCCGGATGCGTAAGCGCCCGCATTCACATAGACGCGCATATCCTCGGCAACAATGGTGCCGTCGTTCATGACACCGGTTTTAAGATAAAGCCGCATTGCGTGACGATTGCGCGTGGAGCAGATGTCCTCTGTACGATTATAGACCAGCCGAACGGGTCGCCCGGTTTTCATCGCCAGCGCAGCGGCAATCGGTTCCGTAATCAAATCGATCTTTCCGCCGAATGCGCCACCGATAGCGGGCACGCTGACGCGAACCTTGCTCATGGGCAAATCGAAGATACGGGAAAGATTCCGTCGCTTTGCAAAGGTGTCCTGCGATGGGGTATAGACCGTCAACATACCTTCCGCATCATAGACGGCAAGCGCGGCGTGTGTCTCCATCGCGCCGTGGTGAATGGCAGGGCATTCATACACGCCGGAAACGATATGGTCCGCCTGTTGCATTGCGCTGTCAACATCTCCGCTGCTCTGCGCAACGGTTAAAATCAGGTTTCCGCGCTCCAAATCGCCGTGGTCGTGGATGACGGTCGCCGTCTCGTCCAATGCACGCTCGGGGTCATAGTTTGCGGGCAAATCCTCGTATTCTACCTCGATGAGCTTCAGCGCGGCCTCGGCAATCTTCTCTGTGTCCGCTGCAACGGCGGCAACCTTGTCCCCCACATAACGAACAACGGGCGAAAAAAGCTGCTCGGTCATATAGTCGTCGAGCACCTCGCCGCAGCTATTATAATAACGATTTGGCGTGTTAAGATGACTGATCACGGCATGCACCCCGGGCAGCGCCTCCGCGCGGGAGGTGTCGATGGAGCGGATGCGCGCATGCGGGCGCGGGCTGAAGAGCACCTTTGCGTGCAACATGTGCGGCAGCTTGAGATCTGCCGTATACATCATCTGCCCCGTCGCCTTCAGCGCGGCCTGCGCAATCGGCGTATTCGCGCCGATGTATGTTAAGTTCTCTTGCTTGTTATCCGGCATGGACGCTCCCCTGCTCCTGGATGAGCCGCGCGGCCATATGCACCGCCTCTATGATTTTGACATATCCCGTACAGCGGCAGAGGTTGTTGCTCAGCGCCTCGCAGATTTCGTCGTCCGTAGGGTTTGGCACGCGGTCTAGCAGTGCTTTTGCCGCAATGATCATGCCCGGCGTGCAGAAGCCGCACTGAATTGCGCCGCTGTCGATAAACGCGCGCTGAATGGGGTGCAACTCGTTGCCGTGGTATAACCCTTCTATCGTCTCAACGCGCCGCCCTTCCAGCGAACCGATCTTAATCAGGCAGGCGTTCTTCGCCTCGCCGTCCAAAATCACCTTGCAAGCGCCGCAGTCTCCCGTGGAGCAGCCGCACTTGGTTCCCGTTAAATTCAACAATTCGCGTAATACATACAAAAGCGTCCAGTTTTTGTCCGCCTCCAGTGATATCTGCGCGCCATTGAGCATTAGATTGATTTGATCCATCGATTCACCGCCTAGTTAGTACTACTATTATAACATCTGTTCTGCTTTCTGACTAGGAGAAATTCTCATGTAATCGCATCTTCTTCGTAAAAACCCGCCTGTTGCGGCACAAAAAAAGCGCCTTTCGGCGATTTCTCTGTTGGCAAGGTTGGTTCTACCAACGCTACCCCATATTACACTTTCATCTGATATCGGTTGCGAGATTTTCCTATTACCGCCAACTCTTTCTTAAAAAACGCAAATCAAAGAGCAAGTTGCTATTTACCGCCAACTCTTTCTTAA
>JAEWYV010000267.1 GCA_023458615.1 Bacillota bacterium | reverse complement strand
ACTGGAGGAGCAAGCATGAGCTTGGAAATCATCATTGGCGCGGACGTCGTGCCCACCGCTTCAAACCTTGGCGCGTTTCAAACGGAACAGCCAAACCTGCTGTTCAATGGTCTTGACGAGATTTGGCATAAGGCCGACGCGCGCATCTTCAACCTCGAATCCCCGCTGACAGACGGCACTACGCCGGCGCAAAAGTGCGGGCCGAGCCTGTCCGCCCCCGTTGCGGCGGCTACCGGAATCGAGGCGCTGAGCCCCACCGCGGTCTGCCTTTGCAACAACCATAGTATGGACTACGGCGCGGAGGGTTTACTCTCCACGCGCGCCGCGCTGAAGGCAAAGCACATTGCCTGCTTTGGCGCGGGCGAGGACATCGACGAGGCGGACGCGGCCTATTTCTTCGTGAAACACGGCGTGCGCGTTGGCGTATATGCCGTTTGCGAACATGAGTTTTCCATCGCGACCGAGCGCCAGGCGGGCGCAAACCCGCTCGACCTTGTGAACCTGAGCGACCGCGTGCGCGAGATCAAGGCAAACTGCGACCGTCTGGTTGTGCTCTATCACGGCGGGCGGGAGGGATACCAATATCCCTCGCCGGACGTGCAGAAGGTCTGCCGCAAGATGGCGGAATGCGGCGCGTCGCTGGTCGTCTGCCAGCATAGCCACTGCGTCGGCAGCAGCGAGCGCTGGAACGGCGCCACCATCGTCTACGGGCAGGGTAACTTTATCTTCGACGTGGACGACGGCGGGGAAGGCTTTGACACAGGCTTGCTCGTGCGCTACAGCATTGGCGACTACGGCGCGGACTCCGTCGACTTTTTGCCCATCGTACGCGCAAAGGGCGGCGCGGCTCTGGCGGACGAGACAAAGGCCGCCGAAATAATGGAAGGATTCAACAAGCGCTCGCTTCGCATCCGCGTGGAGGGCTTTGTGCCCGCGCGCTATGCGGCCTATGCCGCGGGCGAAAAGGAGAAGCTCTTCTCCGTGTTCCTCAGCGGAAACGCGATGCTCCGCACGCTCAAACGCCTCACGGGACGTAGGCCGACGCGGCTGTATAGCCAGCAGAGCCGGACGAACATCCTAAACACCCTTCGCTGCGAGTCCATTCGTGAACTCATAGTAGAAGGGCTTCGGCAGGACGTTGCCGCGCCGCGCGCTAAAAAGCTGCGTTTAATTTGATAAAAAAAAGGGATTGTTACCATATGCTATTCAGCGTTCTCGTACCGGTTTACAACGCCGAACCCTACCTGAAAGAATGCCTCGATTCTGTCCTGCGCCAGAGCGAGCAGGACTTTGAGCTCGTGCTCGTCAACGACGGATCGGTTGACAACGGTGGCATGATCTGCGACCGCTGCCGCGCGATGCACCCCGACCGCGTGAAGGTCCTCCACCAGCCGAACAAGGGGCTCATCCTCGCGCGCCGCGCGGGTATACAGGCTGCCGAGGGGGATTATTGCGTCTTTCTGGATGCGGATGATTCGCTGGAGCCAAACGCGCTGAGCACCCTAAGGGAGACCATAGAGCGCGAGCATGCCGATATGGTGATCTACAACTACTACAACCGCTTTGAGCCGGAGTTTACGACGACCATCTCCGAGCCGGTGTTTGCCGACGGAACCGTGTTTTCCAACGAGGAGGAAAAGCGCGCCATCTACGCCGAGATGATCGCAACCTGGAAGCTCAACAACCTCTGCACCAAGGCGATCAAAACGGCTATGGTCAAGGGGGACGACACACCCTATGAGGCGTATGCCGCAAATCCGCACACCGAAGATCTGCTACAATCGCTCTATCCCGTGACGCACGCAAAGACGATTGTCTACCGCTCCGTGCCGCTGTATAACTACCGCCGGATTCAGCAGAGCATCTCCTCCCGCGTGCTGCCGGGCAAGATTGACAAGCAGTTTAACGACGCGGTGATGGAGCAGCTACGGCGCTATATGACCATCTGGAAGATGGACACGCCGGAGCAGCTGGAGCGCTTCCACGCGCGGATTCTCAACGGGCTCATCACGCTCTTTTGGCAGCATTACCGCGCGGCGGAGACAGCCGAACAAAAGCGTGCCGTGCTGGACTACGACTGGAAAGAACACATCAGCGCGGAGGGTATGTGCTATGCCAAAAACCGCGCATTGCCCCGCATGCGCCGCATACAGCTCGGCGCAATCCTCAAGAAAAACCAGCGCATGCTGGACTGGATCGAGCGGCTCGGGTCCATCAAGATGAGGGCTTCCCATGGAGAATGAAACGCCGCTGGTCTCGATTGTCTGCGACACATATAACCACGCGCCGTTCGTGCGCGATGCGCTGGATGGGTTTCTAGCGCAGAAGACGCGCTTTCCCATCGAGATCATCGTGCATGACGATGCCTCGACCGACGGCACGGCGGACATCATTCGGGAGTATGAACACGCGCATCCGGATCTGTTTCGCTGCATCTATCGCGAGCAAAACATTTATCAAAGCGACCCGAAGATACTGGAGCACTATGTGTTTCCGCTGGTGCGGGGCAAATATGTCGCCATCTGTGAAGGGGACGACTACTGGACAAGCCCCGACAAGCTGCAAACCCAGATCGACTATCTGGAATCGCATCCCGACTGCACATTCTGCGTGACGGGCGCGGAGCTGGTCGATCCCGACAAACACAACATCGGCTTTGTGCGCCCCTATGAGGAGGACTGCGACATCCCGATGGAGGAACTCATCCGCGGCGGCGGCGGCTTTGTTGCAACCGCGTCCATCGTTGCCCCCGCACACCTGGCAAAAAACCGCGCGGCGTTTTGCGACATGGCGGATGTGGACGACGCGGTGCTCCAGCTCTGGTTCGGCGCGAACGGAACAACGCACTATTTTGCCGAGAACATGTGCGCCTATCGCTACAATGTGCCCGGCTCGTGGACAAAGACCTTCTTTGCCGCGCGGCACGAGGCGCGCATTCGCCACCACGAAGGCATGAAACAGGCGCTGCTCTCCTTTGACGAGGAGACGGGCGGGCGGTGGCACGAGGCGGTGGACTATTGCGTCACCTATCAGCAGGAGTATGAGATTTTGCGGCTCAAGAGCGACGTAACGGCGCTCAATCAGCCGCCGTATCGCGCGCTTTATAAACAACTGCCGCTCAAGCGGCGCATCCGCATGCATCTGGTGCATGCCGGCATCATTCAGCAATGACGGAGGAGAGCATGGAACGGGCAACCCCGCTGGTCACGGTCATTCTACCGACGCATAACCACGCGCCGTTTATTGCCGGAGCCATCGAGAGCGTGCTCATGCAGCAGACCGAGTACCCGTTTGACATTCTGCTGCACGACGATGCCTCCACGGACGGCACGGCGGACATCTGCCGCGACTATGCCGCGCGATACCCCGACAGGATTACGCTCATTGCGCAAACCGTGAACCAATATCAGATCGACCGGAGGATTCAGTCCCACATTCTCATACCCCGTGTCAGCGCGAAATACACCGCAATTCTCGACGGGGACGACTACTGGATGGACCCCGAGAAGCTGCAAAAGCAGGTAGGCTATCTGGAGGAGCATCCCGACTGCACGCTCTGCGTCGGCGGGGCGATTGCCGTGGATGTGGACGGCAACACGGTTGGAAAGGCGATGCCCTACGACACGAGCCGCATCGTAGACCCCGTGGATATGATTCGCGCGGGCGGCGGATTCACCGCCTCGGACACCATCGTGATGCCGACGCAGCTGCTCAAGGACCTGCCGGAGTTTGCGGACAGCATCGAGGCGGAGGATATCCCCTTTCAGCTGCTCGGCGCACTACAGGGGTATGCGTACTATATGGCCGACACGCTGATGGCCTATCGCGTCGCCGTGCCCGGCTCGTGGTCCACGCGGCAGTATGCCTCCGCAAAGGCCACGCGCATCAAGACCAGCCGCGACCTCATCGCGCTCAACGAAGGCTACGACGCGTTTTCCGGAGGGAAATACCACGCGGCATTTACAGAGGCGATTCGCTATCAGGAGTTTTTGATTCTCACCTATGAGCACAAGCTCTTTTCGGCGATGAAGAAGCCCTATCGCATGTTTTATCGCGAGCTTTCCACCAGGCGAAAGCTCCGGCTCTGGGGGGAGACGTTCTTCTCCGGCCTGACCATGCGCTATCTGGCATGGCGGCGCAGCAAAAAGTAAACAGGAAAGTGAAACACCGCCAACCGCGCAGGTAAACGCGCACGGCGGGCAGGAAACATGGATCATACATTTCGAAACAAGACCATCTCGGGCGTGATTTGGAAGGCGATGGAGAGCGGCGGTTATCAGCTGATCCGCTTTGTGATCTCCGTCATCCTCGCGCGCATGCTCGCGCCGGAATACTATACGACGCTGGCGTTGCTGCTCATCTTCGTCAACTTTGCGGACGTGCTGGTCAAGCGCGGATTTTCCACCGCGCTGGTGCAGCGAAAGGACGCGGATAACGTCGATTTTTCCAGCGTGCTCTGGATCAGCCTCGCGATTGCCGCGGTGTTCTACATTGCGCTGTTCTTCGCGGCCCCGTCGATTGCGCGCTTTTACGAGGAGCCGATGTTTACGTCCGCACTGCGCATCGTCTCCATCGTGCTCTTTACGGGCGCGATCAACAGCGTGCAGAGCGCGATCATCCAGCGCAAGCTGGAGTTTCGAAAGCTGAGCATCGCAACTCTTGGCGCAACCTTTATTTCCGGCGTGGTCGGCATCTACATGGCCTACGCGGGCTACGGCGTCTGGGCGCTGGTGGTGCAGCAGATGGTCGCCTCCATTGCGACGGTGATCCTGCTCTTCTTCATGGATCGCTGGGTGCCGGTGTTCGCGTTTTCGCTCCAGCGCGTCGGCGCGCTCTTTAACTTCGGCTGGAAGCTGCTGGTGTCCGCCCTGCTGGACACGGGGTATTCGAGCCTATCCTCGCTGGTCATTGGCAAGCGCTACATCGGCGATTCGCTCGCGCTCTACAATCGCGGGCGGCAGTATCCCGAGATGATTGCCAACAACCTCACCAGCATCGCGCTTTCGGTGCTGTTTCCCGCCTATTCCGCGCATCAGGACGACAATGTCCGCG
>JAEWYV010000266.1 GCA_023458615.1 Bacillota bacterium | reverse complement strand
ACCAGCAGGATTGCAATCGCCTTGAGCAGATCGAGCCCCGCAAATCGCTCGCCAGAGCGTAACAGCGGCTGTTCCATGGGTTATCCTCCATACAGAATCATTGAATCAAGTAGCGCATCTACCATATCGAAAAACTCCGCTATCAACAAACGGATGCCAGCCTTTCGGTCTGACATCCGGTATCGTTACTTAATCGGCTTCATTGTCGGGAAGAGCAGTACGTCGCGAATGGTTGCGGCGTTGGTCAGCAGCATGACCATGCGGTCGATGCCGATGCCGATGCCGCCCGTCGGGGGCAGGCCATATTCCAGCGCAAGGCAGAAATCCTCGTCGATCATCATGGCCTCGTCGTCGCCCTTGGCGCGCTCGTTGGCCTGCTGCACAAATCTGCCCCGTTGATCCACGGGGTCGTTGAGCTCGGAGAACGCGTTGGCGTATTCGTGCCCCGCGATAAAGAGTTCAAACCGCTCGGTCAGGTGCGGTGCAGAGGGCTTGCGCTTGCTCAGCGGAGAAATTTCCACCGGATAGTCGATGATAAACGTCGGCTGAATCAGCGTCTCCTCTACAAACGCATCAAACGCCTCGGCAAGCAACTTCCCGCGGGAGGCTGTCTTATCCTTCACTTCCAGCTTAAGCGCCTTTGCCTTTTCGCGCGCTTCCTCATCCGTTGCGCAACCATAGAAGTCCACACCCGTTACCTGCTTGACCGCTTCGTTCATCGAGATGCGCCGGAACGGCGGGGTCAAATCGATGTCCAGTCCCTGATAATTGATCTTCGTCGTGCCGTTGACGGCTATGCTGCAGCGCGAGAAGAGATCCTCCGCCAGCTCCATCATGCCGTTGTAGTCGGTATACGCCTGATACGCCTCAATGGTCGTAAATTCTGGGTTGTGCATGGCGTCCATGCCCTCGTTGCGGAATAGACGCCCGATCTCATAGACGCGCTCTAAGCCGCCGACAACGCACTCCTTGAGGTGCAGCTCGGTTGCAATGCGCAGATACATGTCGAGGTCCAGGGTATTGTGGTGCGTAATGAACGGACGCGCGGAAGCCCCGCTTGCGGTTGTGTTGAGCACAGGGGTTTCCACCTCGATAAAGCCCCGCTCGTCCATGCGGCGGCGGATCTCCGAGATAATGCGGCTGCGCTTTTGAAACATATCGCGCACTTCGGGGTTCACAATCAGATCAACGAATCGTTGACGATAGCGCAGTTCCGGGTCCTTAAGCCCGTGGAACTTCTCCGGAAGCGGGCGAAGCGACTTGCTCAGCAGCGTGACCTCTTGTGCATGCACGCTGATTTCGCCCGTACGCGTCGTAAACACAAATCCCTTGATGCCGATGATGTCTCCGATGTCAAAGGTCTTAAACGCGTCATAGGCAGCCTCTCCGAGGTCGTCCCGCTTCATATAAACCTGAATGCGCCCTCTGGCATCCAGAAGATGCGCGAAGCTTGCCTTGCCCATGATGCGCCGCGAGACCATGCGTCCCGCGATGGACACCGCTACGGTCTCCCCTTCAGCCGGCACGCCCGCGGCTAAAATATCGCTGCTATAGTGCGAAACGTCGTAGGTCGTATTCGCAAAGGGATCGCTGCCCGCGGCTTGCAGGGCACTGAGCTTGTCGCGACGCACCTGCAACAGCTCCGAGAGTTGCTCCTGCGTCAATTCCTGTTGTTCCTGTGATAATTCCTGCTGTTCCTTTTCAACGGGGGGGTGATCCATGATTCTCTCTCCTATTCGCTGCCTAAAATACAAAAAACAAGGGGGCCAAAGCCCCCGAAAAAACAGACTGCGTTACTTGCCGATGGACGTGACCTTCAGCTTCAGCATGCCGCCGGGGGTAACTACCTCGACCACATCGCCGACTTTATGCCCCAGCACCGCCTTGCCAATCGGCGATTCATTGGAGATACGCCCGTTGAGCGGATCGGCCTCTGCACTGCCGACGATCTGGAAGGTGTGCTTCTTCGTCTTGTCCAGCATATCGGAGAGCTTGACCGTTGCGCCAACGCCGACCGTGGTAACATCAATCGAAGATTCATCGATGACCTTCGCGTTCTTCAGTTCGTTTTCGAGCTGGAGAATATCATATTCATTCTTCGCCTGCTCATTTTTTGCCGCGTCATATTCCGCGTTTTCGGAGAGATCTCCGAATGCGCGCGCAATCTTCAGTTGCTCGGCAATTTCAAGACGCCTTGTCGTCTTGAGAAATTCGAGGCGCTCTTCGCGTTTTGTGATTTCTTCAGGCGTCAGCCAAGTTTCTGCCATGATTTGTCTCTCCTTTCACGGGTGCAATCCATTTGCGATCTCCCCCGTGTCCACCTATTATATTTGTGCAAAAAAGTCGTGTCAACCCCATATTTGCCGGAGTTCTTCCAGCGTTTTGCAGCTGTTGATGCGGGTTCTGAGTTTCGCCGCGTCCCGGCAGCCGCGCAGATAAAACGCCAGATGCTTCCGCAGCTCTATGATTGCATGGTCGCCTTTCTCCGCAAGCGTGCGTTCCGCGTGCCAGAGCGCAACCTCCCGCCGCTCGTCCCAGGTTGGCGGCGTATATGTTTTGCCGTCCAGCGCGGC
>JAEWYV010000265.1 GCA_023458615.1 Bacillota bacterium | reverse complement strand
AAAAGATACCATCTTCGCTCTGGAATAACCTTGTCGGCACTTTTGCGCTATTTCACACAGCTCGCCATGAAGCACTTTTCTCTTTCACACAAGTTTGAACACACGAGGCGAATGATCATGAATGCTTTCATCGATATGAGAAGGCGATATTTCGAGAGCAACAGCAGCGAGTCTTTTGCTGAGTACTATCTGGCACATCGTTGTTATGTGAGCGACGAGGATGACGCCGATCGCTTTCAGTTGAGAAGCGATATTGCATCGGTTCGGAGCCTTTATGAACAGCCTTCCATCTTTGAATCGGACATCCTTCGCCAGCTTGCCGCATTGGGCAAAAATCTCTATCTGGATCGATACAGGGTTGAGTGGATCCTTCAACAAAACGATCAACTCCGGAAACCCTCTATTCAGAACGCAATCACCAAAATGCTAACGGTTGAAAACATCAGCCCCCACAGAATGCTACACTTATTGGATATTTGCATAGAACGCGGCCTATCCTTGCTCAGTTCCGACCAACTGCGCGCCGCCCTGCAGCTCCACCGCCATGCCTATGATGTGTTTTCGGTTCTGCTGGAATATGTCTTACGCTTCTCTTGCAGTGACATGTCGGATTTGTTATACGAATATCTTGAAGCTGATTTGCCGGAAAATATCAGGTTGCAAATACTAGACATCCTGATTGCGTTTGCTCCAAATCACCCCGACCTAAGCCAAACAATTGAACAAACCTGCATGCGAAGTCCTCATCGAGCACTGTATCTTGCCTATCTGCACATGCTGCGCGAATCAATGCATATGGAAGGTTGCGGAATCGTCGTCATTCAGCCCATGTTTTATGGCGACCCGGAGGATAGCGGAAAAGGCAAAAGCGGCGGACTGGGCACCCTGCTAAAGACACTGGGAAATCAACTTTCCAAGCAGGAGCAGGTTTCCGAGGTCATCACTTTGACCATCAATCAAGTTTGGGACGAGCAGAAGCCATTTTTGCAGCAATATGAACCGGGGCACTGGCTCGTACGCCTGCCGGTATACCTCAGTGCGGAGGATCCACACGCGTTTGTCCGAAAAGAATTATCGATCAAGCGGACGGTTGCGCGCTTCTTGCGCGAGCAAACAATCGAACCCGACCTGTTCCATATTCGCTATCTGGATAACGCTTCCAGAGCTATGGCCCTGCTTTCACGAGAGCTCGGGGCAAAGCTCGTCTTTACCCTGACGCCGGATCCGCATCGAAACATGGTGGATGCGAATGGTGATCTGTTGTGCTTCAAAGTTGAGGAA
This sequence comes from Bacillota bacterium, assembly GCA_023458615.1. Lineage (GTDB taxonomy): Bacteria > Bacillota > Clostridia > Christensenellales > CAG-138 > UBA7703. Next base: position 6,525 of record JAEWYV010000265.1, on the reverse strand, counting down.
ACACTGGAGAAGCTAAATAAGGTGACCATCGGTGATGTACTGCTGGCAATGACAGACGGCATTGTCGGTATTGGCGGAGAAACCATCAAGCACGAACTGGAGCTCTATTTCCCGCAACTAACTCGATCAGACGATCCATCCCGTTTTCGAATGATCGGAGAAGGAATTGACACAAGCCTATCTTCGCAAAATTTTGACGTTTGGCAGTTTATTGAGGATCACTCGCTGGGTTATTGCATCCATCCTGAAAACCATAACAAACCGACGATCCTCAACGTTGGTCGTTTGAATCGACAAAAGGGTCAGCATCATCTCGTTCAGGCCTGGGGGATGTCCCGGTTATGGCAGGATTTTAATTTAATCGTAATTGGCGGTAGCCGGAATAGTATGGAGGAAGAAGAGCAGCACATCCGCCATTTCATTGAGCAATATATGGCTTCCAACCCGCACCTAACCGGGCGATTTGCGCAGGTGGAGGCGTTGGCAAATGAGGACATCCGCCGAATGGAGCGTGTGATCATGACAGCGCATACCACGACAGCGTTTCCTAATATTTATGTATGTTCCAGTGTGAAAGAAGAGTTTGGAATCTCCATTTTGGAGGCCATGTCCGAAGGGTATTTGGTCTTTGTCCCCGTTAAGGGCGGCGCAAAAACATATATCAAGGACGGCGTTAACGGATTTCTGGTTGACACCACCGATGGAACTACATTGATGCACGATATCGAACGAACGCTCTATGATCCTCACATAAACAAAGAGGATTTCATAAAAATACAGCACGCAGGTAAGCGTACTGTATTGGATCAGTTTTCCATCGAAGAAATCGCAAAGCGGTTTCTGGAATTGTATATTGGGTTGAGTGGCAGCGGCGAACTGCTCTGCCTCACCAGAGAGGACGCTTTCTAAGGCGGTTATGGGCGGAACCAGTCCGCAACAGCAAGCATGTCAGGCTGGTAAACCATCAAGACAAAAGCGGCCACAAGCGGCAAAACGCCGGCAATGCCAATCCACCAGCGTAGCTTCATGATGCGAACCAATTCTGCGGGGAGCGCCGAATCCTCCTGCTGGATGCCCGCAAGCAGCCGCTTCACCTTGTATTGCGTCGGAATATCGGTGATGACCCAAACAATACCGGAAAGCAGAAACAGCAGAAAGCTGACGGAGAGCCAACCGATTTGCATCAGTTCGCCAAGCCGGAAGCTCAAGGAAAGTCCGCCAATCAGGGTGAGGATGATCAAGGGCGAAGAGAGTAGAGCATCGAGCAAAGTCACGGTATTGTAGGTAAACAAAATGATCTGCTTATCCCCCGAGGCAAGGCTTCTACGTTCCCAAATCATGCCGACCAACGCATTGGCAAAGAAGATCGTTGCAGCCGCAATATGGATCATGCGTGCATGCTTCTGAATCATCGGGAGCTGCACAAAGGAGACCAGCGCTTCCTTGTAAAACATTGCGGCAACGATCATAGCCCCCATAGCGACAAGCAAAATCATCAATATAATCTTTGCAATCGAATTCTTTTTCATGGAGATATTGAACCACAGATTGTGCGATAATACAATCATAGAAACCATTTCAATGAATCCGGTTTACCGGGGCACGCAGGGTGTGAACTCCACCTTCACCAATGCACGGAGGAGCTTTTTATGAATGACGCGATGAAGAAATACTGGCCCGACTATCAATGGTCCAACATCCATGCGATGCTGAAAAATATGCGGCGCAAACCCGAAATCAATTCCGAACCATTTCGGGACAGGTTTGTCGTCATCACGGGGGCAACCTCGGGAATCGGCTATCACACGGCTAAAAAGTACGCCTCGATGGGCGCGCAAATCCTTATGATCAATCGAAACCTGGAGAAGTCGGAAAGGGTTTGCAACGAAATTACAGCGGAATTCGGCACCCCCATTGCGTATTTGATTGCAGATCTTTCGTATCTATCTGAAATTCAAAAGGTTGCGCAGCATCTAGTCTCGCTGGATCACCCGATCGATGTTCTGATTCATAACGCCGGCGTGCATCTGCAGTCCCGAAAAGAGAATGCGCTGGGTCTGGAAGAGAACTTTGCGGTGCATTACCTCTGCCCGCTGATCATCACGAAAGCAGTGATTCCGAAGTATCAAAACGACCAGACAGGAAGAATCCTGCTGGTCAGCTCAGAAGCCTATCGCTTTGCGGCCTGGGGACTGGATCTGGATGATCTGCAGTGGAAAAAGCGGCACTACACCGGCATTCAGGCATATGGTGCTGGAAAACTGGCGCAGATCCTGTTTATGCATATTCTCTCCGGCGAACTAACGCCCTATCGGGTCACCATCAATGCAATGCACCCCGGCATGGTGCGGACGCAGACCGGCAGGGATAACGGAAAACTATACCAATGGTATAAACGAAATGTCATCGATCGGCTCTCTGATTCTGCGGATGTTTCAGCCGAAGCGTTGTATTATCTGGGTACTTCGCCGAATGTGGCGCAGCGTACAGATGTGTTCTTTCACCTGACAACAGAGGAGGAACTCACGCCGCCCGCGCAGGATCTGGAGGCTGCAAAAGCTCTTCTTGAACGAACAAAAGGCTTTTTACTGGAGCTAGGTATATCGCTATAAGGGATTGAATCGTTTTATTTACGCAAGTCTATCTGCCCGAATCACTGATATTCAGCAATTCTTCCGGATATGGCAGCCAGATGGACTGGTTTAGCAAATAGTCGAGATTGCACTGGATGGCATAGGCGCGCATTACGTTTTGAATCGCGCTGATGTGAATTTTATCTTCGTGATATTTTTGCAGCCGGTCTAGCAAAAATGCTTTCTCTTTTTCGCTGAGCGTATCCGAAAAATAGCCAAAGATATGCAAAAATGCATTGATGTAATTGCTTCTGCTCGGTGCTTTTAGCATTGCAAGCCCTAGATGCCGTTCATATTGCGCCATCACTTCGTCTATGGTCAGATTTTCGTGATTGGCGACGATCTTTCCCAACTGGCGCAGTTGGTTTTGGTGGTATGCCAACAAAAGAAACTTATATTCCGAATGAAACCGCACCAGTTCCTTCATTGACCGTGATTCTTTTACCGTCTGAAACCGAAACATGGCATACAGTTTGGTTAAAAAGTGTTCCCGGATGGCATAGTTTGTCAGCCGCCCTTCCTCCTCGATCGGCAGGTTGGGATAGCGCTGCATCGCATGTGCCGCGAAGATGCCAACGCCTTTTTGCGAGCTGGAGGATTTCTCCGTGCCTGCATAGATTTTAACATCTTTGATGCCGCAGGAGGGCGACCGTCCTTTTAAAATCAGCCCGTGAATATTGCCCACCGAATCGAAGAACTGCTCGGCGTAATGCTTCATCTCTTCGGTATAGGTGCGATCCTCGGCCGGTTGATAGAGCTCGATCGCTCCGCCCCGATTGACCAGGCGCACGGGATTGCGCGGAACCCCAAGACCAATCTCCACCTCGGGGCATGCCGTTGTATAGTTCACATAGGGTTTGAGCAACTCGACAAAGTCGCTGCTAAGCACATCTCCATTGTAACGGCATTTACAAAACCCGAGACATCTGCTCACCACGATGGTGGGCTTTTTTTGATCCACCCATTCAGCCATAACATTCCCTCGATTCTGTTTTAAAAGCCGGTTTCGCATGCCTTAGCCAAACGTCTTATGCATCCATTTGCGATATGGCTCTTTAAACCACGGAATTCCCTCGACTCTGCTTTAAAAACCGTTTTTGCAAGCTTAACCGAACTTTTTATGCATAAATTTACGGTATGGCTTTTGAAACCATGGAATCCCGTTGAAAATATCGCCCCAGAGATCATAATAATCGCGCTGGCTGATGATCCTTCCATCCGGATGCAGAATTAATTTTGTGCTGCCATAGATCGGCGTACTCGGAAATTTGTCAAACATCATGGTCATGGTCCAATCAAACATGAACTCGTTTTCTTTGACAAATACCGTACCAAGATCCATCTTCAGCTCTTTGCAGCGAGTCGTGAGTCGATCACAGAGCGCAATAAACGCCGGCTTTCCCTCAATTCTCTGAATCGTATCCTGAAATACGATATCGTCGTGATAGTATGGGAAAATGTGCGACCAATCCGGCTTACCGTTTGTGTTGTAGGTTTTAGACCACAGATGACGAACGGTCTGCTCGTCGAGCATCAACCGTTCCTCAGCGGCAAATTCTCCCTGTTGACTGCTTTCCATCGTTGCCTCCTTTTGCTATATCGTGTAAAAAAAACAATCTGCGGCAAATCCCGCCGTTATCGGAACAGTGTCCTTTCAACAGGTCCTGCAATCTCCATGCCAACCCGATTGCTGGCATCCCGAAAGAGAACCTTTCCTTTTCTATCCGACAGCACAACCGTTGCCTCCGCCGTAATGCTCTCCTCCAGCTCCCGCAGCATCATGCCGTTCTTTGGTGCCCTCAGGATACCGCCTTTGGCATACGTTGCCTGAAACGAGAGTGTATGCATCGGGCTGATGAGTGTCGCGCGAATCTGCTCGCCTTCCCTTTGCAAGGAGCAGACCTTGCCGCCATTGTATGTTGCAAACCGATAAAACCCTTGATCTGTATGCAAGAAGCAGATCAGCCCTGGAAACGTGCTTCCAAGCCACGGGATCTGCGCAAACGAAAACATGAAACAAGCATTTTGCGACGTGAAATGATTGGCCTGCATCCAGATCCAGGACTGCGGAAACGACCTTCCCCAGTCCTTCTCAATATACCCCTCTCCGCCGGTCATATCCAGCGTAGTTTCGTTATAAACTATCGTTCCTGAAATGGTATGCCGGATGTTTACAATCCCATGATAGCACTCCATATCGGGAACAAACGAAAACGGCCCCATAATGCCCGGATGCAGCAAGGATGTCGGGTACTTCTCAATGTTTTCAAAGCGAAGGTTAGCGCTTAGGCGCACTGTTTCATTCTGGAGGTCCACCTGAGCCCCGCCATCCCAGAAATGATTGTTGCCGATGCGCACATCAAAGCATTTCCGATCTGCCGAAAATTCCTTCAACGCATAGCGGAAATATGCCGTTTTACCGCTCACAGCATCAATCAATTGAATAAACGCGTGGGAATCTTCCCCGTTTTTTCCGATAGAAACCCCGGGGATCAGCGCAAATACCACCTTTCGAGGTGCGTCGATCAGCTTGAGATACCATCCTTCAAAATATTCCTTCTTCCGGTGCGTTCCTTGAAAGGCCTCCTGATGCCAAACCTGAAATAGACTCATCCATTTCTCCTCGTTTGATTTTTGCAGCCTTACTTACTTTTAATCAACCGCCCTTTGCGTAGCGGAGCGGTAAGAAAGCGCCAGGCTGTTTTACCGCCCGTAAGCCAGGCGATCTGCTTGTCATTCTTCGTGTTTTTCAGCATTCTGGGGATAAAGAAGGCCGCAACCGTCTCCGGTCGATCCGCAAGAATATTGAATATCGTTTGGAACTGCGCATCCGTGTCAATCGCGGCGACGGATCCATCCGGTGTCTTGGTGATAAAGTCGGTCAGCATCATGCCCGGCGAGAGTCGTCCTGCGATGACACCCGTTCCCGCCAGTTCTTTTGCGAGTCCTTTCATAAAATAGGTAAGCGCGCGCTTTGACGTGCCATATAGTATCGTCTTCTTTTGAATCATATCGTTTGAGCCAAGGCCTTCCATACTATAGATCGCACCGTGACCTTGTGAAAGCATGCCCGCTGCCGCAACCTGCGAACCAAGGATCATGCCCTTGATATTGGTGTCGATCACGCGCTGCACATAGCACTCGCCGGTGTTTTGAATCCAATCATGCGGCGCGTTTTGTCCGGCATTGTTGATCCAGATATCGACCGTGCCAAACCGTGACACCGCAAAATTCCAAAGGGATTGCAAATCGGATTTGCTCTGCACATCGCACGAAACATATTGATAGTGATCCTGGTATGGCTGCAGTGTCTGCAACAGCTCCTGCCGCAGGCTCTCCCCTCTGCCGGACAAGGTAACGCGGCAGCCTGCTTTTAGAAACTCCTTTGCCATTGCAAAACCAATGCCACGTGTGCTTCCGGTGATGACAACATTTTTCATATGCAGCCTCTTTTCTAGAGTGTTCGATTGTTTATCTGCGGATGCCACTCATGCCGATATAATCGGGAATATCTTCTATCGGCCCAAGCGGCACATACTCTAACCTGATTTCCATTGTAGTGTCCGGCATGATATTCCGTCAATCATTGCTTCAAGCGGGAACTATTCATGCGCTTCTGTGCGTTTTGTCGTTAGGCACAGCACCAGCGTACTGAAAAAATGCTCAACATGCGTCGTCAGTCAATCAAGCGATCAGGATCAACGGTGCCAAGCCCTCTCGTTTCCTGCTATAATGAAACAGTAACCAAATAGTCGATTTATGATCTCTGATCAAAGTATATGTTTTAGGAGGTTGTACATGAAGCAGGTGAAATGGGGAATCGTTGGAACCGGCAATATCTCCACCCAATTCGCGCAGGGATTACAACAGGTGGAGCATGCGCAGATAGCCG
>JAEWYV010000264.1 GCA_023458615.1 Bacillota bacterium | reverse complement strand
TGGCGTATGCCGTCGGCGTCCGCGCCGTTGCGGCTGAGCTCATAGACGGTAAATCCATTCTGTGTCAGCAGCGCGGCGGTCGCCTTGCCGATTCCGCTGCTGCCCCCGGTGAGCAGGCAAACGCGTTTCATTTTGCTTCCTCCGCAAGAACACTTGCCATAATATCCATCGCCTCATCGAGCAGCGGCTCCTTGAGCGTCGCCATATAGCTGGTTCTCAGCAGGCATTCCGTCGCGGGCGTTGCCGGCGGGAGTACGGGATTGACGTAAACCCCTGCCTCGTAGAGCATCTTCGCGATGGTCAGCGTGCGGATGGTTTCGTAGGTATAGATCGGGATGATCGGTACATCCGCGGTGTATTTATGCGGGATGCCGCGCTCCGTCAGACCCGCGCGGACATAGCGGCAGATCTCCTGCAGGCGGCTCACACGCTCCGGCTCACGCTCCAGCACGCGCAGCGCGGCGAGCGCGCAGGCGCAGCTTGCGGGCGTCATGGAGGCGGAGAAGATAAAGGGACGGGAGGTATGGCGCACAAACTCGGCAACCTCCAGCGAGGAGGCCATATAGCCGCCGAGGCTGGCTAGGGACTTGCTGAATGTGCCCATGTAGATATCCACCTCGTCCTCAAGACCAAAGTGGCTCGCCGTGCCGCGGCCGCCAACGCCGATAACGCCAAGGCCGTGCGCGTCGTCTACCATGACCCGCGCGCCGAACTCCTTCGCGAGGGCTACGATCTCCGGCAGCTTTGCGACATCGCCGCCCATGCTGAATACGCCGTCGGTGACGATGAGCTTGCCTGCGGTGTCGGGAATCTCCTGCAGCACATGCTTCAGGTGCTCCATATCGGCGTGGCGATAGCGCACCATGGTGCCGTAGGAGAGGCGGCAGCCGTCGTAGATGCTCGCGTGGTTCTCCTTGTCGCAGATGACATAGTCGCCCTTGCCGACGATGGCGCTGATGATGCCAAGATTGCTCTGAAATCCGGTGGAGAAGGTGACCACAGCCTCCTTGTTGAGGAAGCGCGCGAGCTCCTGCTCAACCTCCAGATGCATGCGCAGCGTACCGTTGAGAAAGCGGGAACCGGAGCAGCCGGAGCCGTATTGCTCCATAGCGTGCAGACCCGCCTCGACCACCTCGGGATGCGTGGTGAGTCCCAGATAGTTGTTCGAGCCCAGCATGATGCGGCGCTTGCCCTCCATCATGACCTCGACATCCTGACGTGACTCCAGCGCGTGAAAATACGGGTAGATGCCCGCCTCGCGGGTTTCTTTTACCGCCGTCATGCGGCTGCACTTTTCAAACAAATCCATGTGTTACCCCCAAATCAAATTACTCTCCTCCGCCGCGCGTCTTGCAGGAGACGGGGCGGAACCGCCATATTGCCCAACGGGAGAGCCCGTGCAGGCTTAGGCTTTTGCAGCCATCTGCTGGTTCAACTTTCCAAAGAGACGGGCAAGGAGCTGAATCTCCTGCTCGGTAAACGAGGACAGCGCGGAGGAGACCGCGCTCTTCATATCCGGCAGCTGCCGCCCGTAGTAGTCCAGAAACTTCTTGGTTACGTGCAGGTGCGCTTCTCTATGATCTTCATCGTTGCTCACGCGCTCAAGATATCCCTTTGTGACGAGCGAATTGACCTTGTAGGAGGCGTTTGGCTGCGAGATGCCGAGAAAATCGGCAAACTCGCCGATGGTCGGGCTCTCAAGCAGGTAGATCACCTCGGCGGAGAATGCCTCCGTTGCGCTGAGGCTGCCCGCCTTTTCACGTAGCTGACCAAACAGGTTTCGATAATGGGACAGGCGCAGATTGCGGTAAAGCTCCGATACCGCCTCGGCAATACTCGAGAACGTCATAGACTTCACATCCGTTTTATAGATTCTGAAAGAGAGCGCTTTGGCGGTGGAATAAAAGATCGCGCATACAACCGCCATAATACATAAATATTTTTATGTATCTTAGCAGATGCGCGCGCGTTTGTCAAGAAAGAATGAACGGCAGGTACAAATTTTACCTGCCGTTGATGCTTGCATTATTTTGTTTTGTGATAGGGCTGTTCGTCAGTCCTTGATCACTTCCGGCTCGGCAATCTCTTCGCCGAAGGTCTCCACGCGGATGGTCTTCACTTTTTGCTCGACGATGGGCTTGCTGTGCACGCCGGTGACGCAGTTGGCGATGGCATCCACCGTATCCATACCCTCAACCACCATGCCAAAGGCGGCATAATCCTTGTCGAGATAGGGCGCGTCCGCATGCAGGATGAAGAACTGGCTGCCCGCCGAATCATAGGCAGCGGGCGGGTTGTAGGGGTTGCCCTGCCGCGCCATGCTGACCACGCCGCGCTCATGCGAAAGGGCGTTGTGGTGTTTGTTGTTGGAAAACTCGCCCTTGATGCGATAGCCGGGGCCGCCTGTGCCGGTTCCGGTCGGGTCGCCGCCCTGAATCACGAAGTTTTTCACCACGCGGTGAAAGATGGTTCCGTCGTAAAAGCCCTTGTTGGCGAGATGGATAAAGTTGCTCACCGTGTTGGGCGCGATATCGTAATACAGCTCCATTTTGATGATGCTGCCGGTCTGCATTTCGATGGTGGCTACGGGTACTTTTGCAATCACAATCTGTCCTCCGAAAAAAATAAGAATAAGAATAATTCTGATCGGCGCAAGCGATGTATGATGCCGCCGATGCTCCCTATTCTCCTGTATTTGGGGGAAAAAGTCAATGAATGATTGTTTATTATTATATGAACGTTTTTAAGCAACAGCGCAAACACCAATGGGCAAACACGGCATTGGGGAAGGGAGTATTATATGATACAATAGATTTTACCGACTGGCACGGCGTCGTCGTCCCGTTTTTTTCTTGCACATACAGAAATTGCCAGCTGCCGTTGCGTTGGCAATCCGTTTTTTACATTACAAAAAAGGAGACCAAACATGACATACCGGGCTAGCGATTCGCGATATGAAACCATGACCTACCGCCGCGCGGGCGCAAGCGGTCTCAAGCTGCCGTTGCTTTCGCTGGGGCTTTGGCATAACTTCGGCACCAACGATGACTACGAGAATATGAAGCGGATGTGCTTTGCCGCGTTTGACCGGGGCGTGACGCATTTTGACGTCGCCAACAACTACGGCCCCTTGCCCGGCAGCGCGGAGCAGAACTTCGGTCGCATCCTGCGAGAGGAGTTTGCTGGCTATCGCGACGAGATGCTCATCAGCACCAAGGCGGGCTACACCATGTGGCCGGGGCCGTATGGCGACTGGGGCAGCCGCAAATATCTGCTCGCAAGCCTGGATCAGAGCCTCAAGCGCCTCGGGCTGCCCTATGTGGATATTTTTTACCACCATCGCATGGACAAAAACACCCCGCTGGAGGAGAGCATGCTCGCGCTGGATACGGCGGTGAAGAGCGGCAGAGCGCTCTACGCGGGTCTCTCCAACTACGACAGCGCAACCGCGCACGAGGCGGCAAAGATTCTAAAGGAACTGCATTGCCCGTTTGTGCTCAATCAGGTGCG
>JAEWYV010000263.1 GCA_023458615.1 Bacillota bacterium | reverse complement strand
GGTCAACTCCTGCGAAGCATACCTAGCCAAGATGCAAAAAGAACTGCTCAAGGAGCGACCGCACTACTATCTCTGGGGGCTGGCGGTCGATCCTTCCAAACAGCGCAGCGGGGCGGGGAAAGCACTGTTAAGCGCGCTGTTTGAGAAGGCGGATCACGAATCGATGCCGATCTATCTCGAAACGCATCGGTTTGAAAACGTGGCATACTATGAAAGCAACGGTTTTGCTCTGATTCACAAAGACTGTGTGCCGAACACCGATTTGGATTTCTGGTGTATGCTACGTGAGCCTAAACAAGAGGCGAACGCGTAGAACTATCGCACTATATAACAAGGCGCCGCCCGTTCGGGCGGCGCACTCGTATAATTGAGTTAGGATTCCAATAAAAAGCGATCCCAAACGGCGGGCATTTTCTCCTGAACAAATCGCGAAAACGCGTTTTCACGCGATTGCGCAGAAAAGCTGGCTGTGAGTGTTTCCAGCGCCACCCTGTGCCAAAGGGTGAGTTGATCCTGCGCAAGTGTCTCAAATCGCTGGATGAGGAGTTTGCCCTCCTGTTCCCGCTGACAAAACCATGCATATAGATCCGGAATTTCCTCCCGCCGTGCAACCGCGACCGGTTCCACCGAAAGACGCAAACCTAAGCGGCTGGGGAACCGCAGAAGGCTTTTCTCATCCGCCTCGCAGCAGTAGAGATAGCCTGTTTTGCCGGAGAATAGCTCAACAAAAGCGTTTTCCCAGACCTCGGTATACGTCACCCTGCCTTGCGTGTCGTATCCGATGGGGGCCCAATAGTAAGGCCTTTCAACCGCGCGGGCTGCGTAGAGCGCGGCAGAGACATCGTTCGTTGTAAAATACACATATGGGTTACCGTGATCCGCAGTGAATGGCTGCAATGTATGAATGCCGCCGACGGATGAGCCGTGATAGAGGAGAATTGACATACACCCTCCAGAAACAGGCAAGATGCGAAGTGTTGACAATTCATTTTATCACGATATGATGGTAATAACAAAGCCTGTATTTTTTTCAAACAATGTTTTTCCGGGGGGCATTTTCATTCGCGAAACCGATCTCACGCGTGCTAAACGGTATAGATGCCCGTTTGGATTTTCTGGAGCCAGGAACTGTTGCGTATCATCTAATAGAGGACAACACATCACAAAATGCATAAAACCATATGACATACATCAAATTCCACGGAAAATTCAAATTTTGACCAAAGATAAGACGATTACACTATGCTATAATAGAAATGTTAGGCAGGATAGATCATGAAGACAACGGTCAGAAAACTTGACGGGCTTCCTATCGAAGAGCCGGTTTTGGATGATGAAGGTCAGCGCAGGCAGCGGGAATTAGCCGAACTTGCCGTGCGGGAATATGAAGAATCCGGCAAACTCACGGGGAAGACCCTCAACGAAAAAGTAATCGCATATGAGACCGACATTGCCGAACATGTGATCGACGAATAGTTTCATTCGGGAACGCACGGGAGAAATCAGGCGGAAGGGAGCGCGTCCAATTGTCGTATAACAGCATTACAAAGGCACTTGCCAGCGGCTTTTCGCAGTTCTCTATACTGGATTTTCTCGATATCGTCATCATTGCCGTTCTGATTTATAAACTCATCGTCTGGACAAAGGAAACCCGCGCATACGAAGTGCTCAAAGGAATTGGGCTCTTGTTTTTGTGCTCCATCGTGAGCCAACTGCTTTCTCTAACCATCTTAAGCTGGCTGCTGGATTCAATTCTAACCTCCGGTTCCATTATCATCGTGCTGTTTATCCTCTTTCAGCCGGAAATCCGACGCGTGTTGGAAAAGCTCGGCCGCAGCGGGAAACGACTTGGCAGCGCATGGCTGGATGCTTCCGGCATGCAAAGCACCGCACTGATTCGCGACATGCAGACGGCGATTCTTTCCCTGTCCCATCGTCGGGTTGGCGCGCTGATTGTATTTGAGCAGAAGACCGGTTTGGGTGATATCATCGGCACCGGCACCCGCATCGAAGGCCTGCTCTCCGGCGCGCTAATTGAAAACATCTTTGAGCCGAACACGCCGCTGCACGATGGCGCGGTGATTGTTCGCGGGTCTACACTGATTGCCGCCGGGTGCTTTCTGCCGCTTTCGGATGATTTGACCGTTTCGCGTGAGCTTGGAACACGACATCGCGCGGCGCTTGGCGTTTCCTCCGTTTCGGACAGTATTACCATCATCGTCTCCGAGGAAACAGGCGCAATCTCCATTGCGCGGGATGGCAAACTGGTTCGCTATATTGACGCAAAAGCACTGAGCAATGTATTGGAAAGCCTGTTCTTACAGACAGGGAATGCATCCGCTTTCAGTTGGATCAAGCGTAAGCCGACGGAGGGATCGCATGAACATTCCTAAGATAGATAAGGCGAAGCTCCTGACGGGGCTGAAGCAGTTTTTTACGAAAAACACGGCGCTGAAGATCATTGCGCTCGTATTTGCAATGTTGCTCTGGGGCTATGTTCTCACAGATCAAAAACCGGTACGCACCAAGATTATTCCGGATGTGACGACGAGCTTTGACGGCGAGGCGGAACTGATCGCGCAGGGCTTTTGTGTGCGCGGGGATCGCAGCAAGATATTGCAAAACGTCACGGCGACGGTGCGCGCGCAGATTACCAACTATGCCTATGTTACGGCGGGATCGGTCAACGCTTCGATCAGCCTACGAAATATCAGTGAGGCGCGGGAATATGACCTCCCGATTCAGGCGGTGGTCAGCTCCTCACTCGGCGTTGTGCAGTCTGTCTCGCCCAGCACGGTGCATGTTGAGATAGACACGCTTGTCACCAAGACGATACCCATTACAACCTCGTACGAGGGGGAACTGCCGGATGGGTATTGGGCAGATGTGGAAGCGCTGTCGGCAACCACACGGCTGGATATCACCGGGCCGAAGACAGATATTTCAACCATTACCCACGGCGAATGCGTGGTGGATCTAAATGATCGTACCAGCACGATATACAGTACCTTTGACGTGACGTTCTACGATAAAAACAATCACGTTGTTTCCTCGGATATCATCATCGGTACACTCCCGACCTCGACCGTACGTCTGCCCATCTACCCGATGAAGCATGTCCCGGTCGATGTGAGTAGTTCGCTTGTTGGCGCGGATAATCTCGCGGCTAACCATGAGATCATCAAGGCGGTCTCAACCCCGACAGAGGTACGGATCGTTGGCGATCAGGCGGTTCTGGATAAAATTGATTCGATTCAGCTGGAACCCATCGCCATCAATGGTCTGGACAGCACCATGACCGTCAGTGGCGAGTTGATCGTTCCCGACGGCGTTAGACTGCTTGACAGCACCACGGTTTCCATTTTGCTGGAGGTGCGCGAGATGGTCATTAGCCAGACGTTCGAGCAGCTGGAAATTCAGGTGCACGGAAAGACGGGCAGATCGGATATCACACTGGATATTTCTACCGCAGATCTCACGGTAGAGGGAAGATATAGCCTAGTGAGTGTGCTCTCGCGCAGTGATGCAACCGTGTTTGTGGATGTGACGGGGTTGACTCCGGGCGTATACAAACTCCCGCTCTCCGTCATGGTGCGTAACGAGGCGGCGACCATCGAACTCACAACAACGCTCTCCGTTGCCGAGGTGACGGTGACCATCAATCAGCCAAAGTAGAGGATTTTTCACGGGTACACACGGCGGGGCCTTGGCTCCGCCGTTGCTATTTCAGCATGAACATAGAAAGCACTCCGATAGTGACTGGACAGGACGGGAGAGAATACATGAAACTGCGCATCACCAACATCAAACAACCAATCTCGGAAGGCGACGAACTGCTGGTAGACCGCGTCGCCAGAACATATGGCCTCGAACGGCGGCAGGTAGAGAATGTGCGCGTCATCCGTCGTGCGCTGGATGCGCGAAAGAAGCAGGATATGCACTTTTTGCTCAACGTCGTCGCGACTCTGGAGGATGCGGCGGCAAAGCGCCTGCTCTCTCGATCAGAGGCAAACGTGGAGCCGTATGTCGAAACAAAGACGGAGCCGCTGCAACCCGGAACGGAGACACCGCGCGGGCGCATCATCGTGGTAGGACTCGGTCCGGCGGGACTCTTCGCCGCCTATCAACTCGCGGCGGCGGGATATGCGCCGCTGGTTCTGGAGCGTGGTGACGCAGTGGAGCAGCGCGCGGAACGCGTCGCGCACTATTGGGCGACGGGCGAACTGGACGAAAGCTCAAACGTCATGTTTGGTGAAGGAGGCGCGGGCACTTTTTCGGATGGAAAACTGACCTCGCGCAGCAAGGATGTGCGCGGGGAAAGTGTGCTTCATACGCTGGTGCGTTTCGGTGCGCCGCAGGAGATCGCGATCGACGCAAAGCCGCATATCGGAACCGACAAGCTGCGGAGCACGGTTTCTGCGATGCGCAAGGAGATTGAACGGCTTGGCGGCGAGGTGCGCTTTCGGGCGACGCTGACCGGCATGGAACATAGGGATGGAAGCATCTCTCGTATACGGGTGTCTTCGCCTGCGGGCGTTGAAACAATTGACTGCGCCGCACTGGTGCTCGCCATCGGGCAGGGCGCGCGGGACACCTACCAAATGCTTTATGATGCGGGCATAGCCATGGCACCAAAGGCGTTTGCGGTCGGCGTTCGTGTAGAGCATCCGCAGAACATGATTGACCAAACGCAATATGGACTACTCGCCGGGCACCCGCGTCTCGGCGCGGCGGAATATCGTTTGACCGCACAGAGCGGAGAACGGGGCGTTTATACCTTCTGTATGTGCCCGGGCGGGCGCGTGATCGCCAGCGCATCCAAAGCGGATGAGATTGTCGTCAACGGCATGAGCAACTATGCTAGAAGTGCCGAGAATGCAAACGCCGCCATCGTAGTTCAGGTTTCTCCGGCGGACTATGCGCCAGGTGCATTGGGCGGGGTTGCGTTCCAAAAACAAATGGAGCAGACCGCATATCGCGCGGGCGGCGGCGGAGCAATTGCCCCGGCTAGCACGGTTGGCGCCTTTTTGCGGCGGGAGAAGCCGCGTGGATTCGGGAGCGTTACGCCGTCCTACAAACCCGGCGTTACTCCCTGCGACCTCTGGGGCGTTTTACCGCCGTTTGTGGCAAAGGGTATAGCGGATGGTTTAACAGCGTTCGGCAGGCAGCTCAGGGGCTTTGACGGCGGCGATGCGGTGCTTACGGGTGTTGAGACACGCACAAGCGCGCCGTTGAGAATCCTGCGCGGGGAGGACCTGCAGAGTGCATCGCTAACAGGGCTGTATCCCATTGGCGAGGGTGCAGGATATGCGGGCGGCATTGTCTCTGCCGCGATCGACGGCATCAAGGCGGCGGAAGCGATACAATCAAGATTTGCCAAACCAAGCAGAACCATATAGAGAATCTATACAGATAAACAATGCCGCCGGTGAAATCCGGCGGCATTGTTGGTTACGATCTTTACAGCTCGTCCCGGAGAGTGAGTACGCGATCCGGCCGATTGCTCATGATGGCAAAGATATTTGGTTGATGCAGCAGGTAACGAATCTCCTCGTCGCCATCTACCGTCCACGGGCTGGTTCTGACACCCGCCAGTTCATACTTCTCCAATTCTGTGTCGCTTAAAAAGCGATAGTCGGGATGCAAAAACTCCATGCCAAGCCTGCGGCAGTAGTCCTGCGGCTCTGCAATGCGGCATTCGTAAAGAATCCCGCAGTGAAGCTCCGGCGCGATGGCTTTGCAGCGCAAAAGCGTGTAATGATTGAACGACGATAGCACAATTCGCCCGTTGAGATCAAATCGGCGGATTAGATCGGCCACCTTTTGTTCAATACCGTCGTATTCAAAAATGGCGGTTTTAAACTCCAGAATGTTCAGAAAATCATAGTCTTTAACCAGTGAAAAATACTCCTCCAGTGTCGGGATTCGCTGAACAGGGCATTGTCCCGCGAAGCGATAGGAAAGGTCGTATTGCTGTAGTTCGGCTAGGGTGAGATCCTTGACGAGCTTATCTACACCCGTGATGCGGAGCAGGCTTTCGTCATGAAATACGACGGGGATGCCGTCGCTGGTGAGCTGTACATCAAACTCCGCGCCATCCGCGCCGAGTTGAATTGCCCGTTCAAAAGCAAGCATGGTATTCTCCGGATAGCGGGACGAAAACCCGCGATGCGCGATTGCTTTGACCAAAACAGACGCCTTCTTTCCGATAATGCTTTTATATTTTGTGATTCCGGATAAACGATAGATCGAACACAACTGCGCCAAGATCGGCTGGAATACCCGTTCGTCTCCGCCGCGCGATGAGTTTTTGCTTAAGCCGCAGGAGATGTCGCCGCAGCGCGGGAATGTTCACGCGCCTTGGCGCATCATGCCCGACAAACGCAAGAAAATTCTCCCGCTCCACCTTGTTGAGCAACCCTTCGTCAAACCCCATACCGGCGAGCACGAACGGCGCTGTGCCGAGAAGATAGTGCCCATCGGCTTGTATCTCCCGTTCTTCTGTTCCGCGTAAAAAGTGCTTGATGATCTCCGCACGGCGGAGGCTCTCTGCCTCGTCCAGCTCTGTCGCCGTCTCTTTCAGCGTTGCGCGTCCCCCGATGTCGGAGCCATACTGAATGCGATCCGAAAACCGCAGAAAGAATGCGCGGGTTTCAGCGGGTGTTTGGGAGAGGTTATCATACAGCTCGATCCCGGGGGTAATGTCAAGTCGCAGGCGAGAAAACCGATCCATCCACTCCGCCAACCGCGGCAGCTGCGCAGAGAGAAAGAATAGATGCGGCAGGGTGAGGTTCAGGCACGGGTGACGCAAAAGAACGTTCCAAACCTGTCGATATTGCGCTTCGTTGTTGACATCTTCCGGCCCGTAGCCCCAGCCGGAGTTTCTTGCATGGACGGGAACGGCGTCGGGATTCCAATATTGCTCCGGATCGTTTACATGCCAGAGCAGGGGAATTTGCTTGCGCTCCGCATATGCCCAGAATGGCTCCCATGCCGGACTGTCAAAGTCTGGAATCGGGAATCGCCGCCGAAGCGTCGGCTTGCCTTCCAACAGCTTGATTCCATCGCAGCCCATACGCATCAATTTGCGCGCTCGCTGGACGAAGTGGTGCCCACAGTTGCGTGGATTGGTTTCGTAGACGGTAACATCCAGACAGCCAAAGACAAACGTCGTATCAGGATGCAAGAGTTTGTAGCACAGCAGATCCGGCGTTGGGTCAAGGCGGCTTGTCCCCGGCAGAGCAGCGAGGCAAAC
This sequence comes from Bacillota bacterium, assembly GCA_023458615.1. Classification (GTDB taxonomy): domain Bacteria; phylum Bacillota; class Clostridia; order Christensenellales; family CAG-138; genus UBA7703. Next base: position 1,609 of record JAEWYV010000263.1, on the reverse strand, counting down.
CGCATCTGCTCCGGTTTTACGGAGGATATCGGTCAAACTTTCAAACGAAACAGGCCACGCAAAATGAACGTGGCTGTCGATAAGCGAGATCGTCTCGTGCAATGGTTGTTACCGCCTTATTTCGATGCGCCGTCTTTGGGCGTAGGTTTCTTTTTCTTCGATGCTTTTGTCGCGTCGGAAGAACCGGTTGAAACGGATGCTTGCTTCGCGCTAGCTGGTTCCTGCGCCGCGACGGGAGGCGTTACATCGTATTCCGATGTGGCATCTTCCGGCGCATCGTCGGTGAGCTTATACAGATGGATGGCACCTTCCTTATTGAGTGCGTGGAGCAGGGCAATCGTGATGGGCAGGCCAAGCAGACCGATGCCGCCGAAAAGATAGGAACCGAGCACCATGCTCAATAGCGTAACCAGCGGATGAAGGCCGACACGATCACCAACAATTTTCGGCTCAACGATCTGCCGCACGACGATGACCACGATATAGAGAATGGCAAGTCCAATGCCCGTGACCAGATCGCCGGAGATGAAGGTAAACACCGTCCACGGCAGGAGGATGAGCCCGCTTCCAACAACGGGAAGAATATCAAATATGGCAACGGCAACCGCGATTCCGGCAGCGTTGTCGATGCCGATGATGGTAAGTCCCAGCGCGATTTCGCCAAAGGTAATGGCGAGGATCATCGCGTAGGAGCGGGTGTAGCTCCAGAGTGTGCGCCCAAGCTGAACGCGAGCGTCATGCAACAGATCACGCCAGCGAGGGGAAAACTGTCGCATCACAAATGCCTGCACCTTTGGAAAATCAACCGTCAGGAAAATGGTCGCAATGACCATGATCAACAGTTGCAGCAGGAACTTTGGTGCCTTGAGCGTAAAGGTTGTTACCCAGCCGACCACCTGCTTGGAGATGTTGACCACCGTTTCCCCGATTGAGGTGGTCACATTGGCGGAAACAACGTTATATGCTGTGGTTGCATCCGGACTCAAATGCCCCGCAAACTCCTGCAGCGAGACAAAGATTCCGTTCATCCAAGGTACGATGGAGTTGGTATACAGCGTTGGCAGTGTTAAAAAGAAGGACTTAGCCGCTGCAAAGAGCTGTACCCCAATGATAATGACCAGCGCCCCGAGCAGCAAATAGAACAACACCACTAAAATGACGCCCGTAACGCTGCGTGGAAGGCGTACCTTATCGTGAAAAAAAGTTACGGCTGGTTTGAGCAACAGAGAAATTAGGAATGCAACAAAAAACGGCATCAACACCCCGAGCGCGTAACGCGCAAGCACAATGACGATGCCAAGTATAATTGCAAAATAGAGGAAATTAATGATGAACTGGCGGCGTTTTTCAATCTTCATAGCGAACCTCGCTTCCAAATTCTACTCTATCACGGTGCGGAAAACTTGTAAAGCAATGGCGCTTCGATTATAATGTTGCGAACAGGCCATTTTTTGTGAACGATTTTTGACGGAACGGAGGCGGCGTGCGATGCAGGAAGTTTTATATGAATCATGTGAGCAATTGGCTGATTTGCTCGATGAAAATGATGATAGTATGACGACGCTTGCCAATGCGAGCGCGTTTCTAAATGAACTGTTGGATCAGATCA
>JAEWYV010000262.1 GCA_023458615.1 Bacillota bacterium | reverse complement strand
GCGGAAGCGGCAGCGTATGTCGGCGGGCGGCAGATTCGAAACCGCGCAACCTGCATCGGCAACATCGTAAATGCCTCGCCGCTGGCGGATACCGCCACGCCGCTTTATTGTCATGACGCGGTGGTAGAGATCTTCGGGCTCTCCGGTAAACGTGAGGTTGCCATTCGGGACTTTATCCTGTTTGTGCGCAAGGTGGCGCTCCAGCCCGGCGAACTGGTTACCGGCATTCGCGTGCCGTATCTCCCGGGCGCAAAAGGCGTGTTTCGCAAGATTGCGCGTCGAAATGAAGTGGATCTTTCCACCGTGTGCGGTACGGTGTTAAAAACCAATAGCGGTTGGCGTATCGCGATGGGTTCCGTCGCCCCCACGCCGCTTCGGCTGCCTAAGACCGAAGTGTTGCTGGACAGCAGCCCGCTGAGCGACGCACTCATTCAAGAGGCGGCGGCCTTGGCCGCGACCGAGGTCAGTCCGATTGACGATGTACGCGCCGACCGGCAGTACCGGTTGGATATCGTCTCATACCTCGTGCGCGATGCCCTGAACCAACTGCGCTGAGGAGGAAACCGTGATGGAATATTGTGTAAAATTCTGCGTCAACGACGAAACGGTCGAAATGACGGTATCCGGCAGTGAAACGCTGCTGCATGTGCTGCGCGAAAAGCTCGGCTACACCGGCACCAAAGAGGGTTGCGGCGCGGGCGAATGCGGCGCATGCACCATCATTATGGATGGTCAGGCCGTCAATGCCTGCCTAGTCCTCGCGCCTGAGGTCAATGGCAAGGTGATCACCACCGTGGAAGGCCTCGCCAAAGGAGAGGAGCTCAGCCCCTTGCAGGAGTCGTTTATTGAACACGCCGCGCTGCAATGCGGCTTTTGCACCCCCGGCATGCTCATGAGTGCCGAGGCTATGCTCCGCGAAAATCCCAACCCCACGCGCGATCAGATTAACCGGAATATGTCCGGCAATCTCTGCCGTTGCACGGGGTATAAAAAGATTGTAGAAGCCATTGAGGACGTGATTGCAAAGGGGGTCTATTCAAAATGAACGTTGTTGGAGAATCCAATGAGCGCCTGGACGCGATCAAACCCGAAATGAACGTCGTCGGACAATCCGTTGAGCGCCTCGATGCAATCAAAAAGGTAACCGGAACCGCGCAGTTTGCGGACGATATCCAGTTTTCCCGCCCGCTCTATGCGCAGGTTGTCCGCAGCCCGCATGCGCACGCAAACATCCTCTCCATCGACCTCACCGCCGCAAAAGCCCTGCCGGGCGTGCGCAGCGTGATCACAGGAGAGTGTTATAAAAAGCGCGCAGGGCTCTATCTGGAAGACAAGAACTTTCTCGCGGTTGGCAAGGCACGCTATCGCGGCGAACCAGTCGCCGCCGTTGCCGCGGATTCGCCGGAACTTGCGCGACGTGCCTGTGAACTCGTCAAGGTGGAATACGAGGTGCTGCCTGCCGTCACCGACGCGCTGGAGGGCATGAAGCCCGATGCGCCGATCATCCACCCCGACCTTGGCTCCTATAAGGTGCTGCCGATCTTCTATCCTAAACCCGGCACCAACATCTCCCACCATTATGTGCTGCGCAAGGGCGACACGGACAAAGCATTTGCAGAGGCGGATCGCGTATTTGATCACAGTTTCTATATTCCGCATGTGCAGCATGTGCCCATCGAGCCGCACGCCTGCACCGCGCAGTATATGCCGGACGGCGACCTGACCATCTGGGCGGCCTGCCAGAGTCCCTTTGCTGTGCGCCGTGCGCTGGCGGAGACATTTGACTTCCCGCTCAATAAGATTCGCGTCATCAGCAAGGCCGTCGGCGGCGGATTCGGCTGCAAAGCCGGCACGACGCTGGAGGGCATCGTTATCCCGCTGGCCATGCTCAACCCCGGTCGCCCGGTCAAGATGACCTACACGCGTGAGGACGAGTTCCAGAATGCCTATGTGCGGCAGGGACTGCATATCAACATCAAGACCGCCGTACGCAAGGACGGCAAGATCATCGGTTCCAAGAACGTGCTCGCCTGGGATGGCGGGGCTTATACCGAGTATGGCGTCAACATCGTCAAGGCCGCAGGCTGGGGCTGCGTTGGCCCCTATGATATCGACAACATCAGCACGGATAGCTACTGCGTCTATACCAATCATCCCGTCGGCGGTCCGTATCGCGGATTTGGCATGTGCGAGATTCACTTTGGTATTGAGCAAAATATCGACATGATCGCCAAGGAGATGGGGCTTGACCCGCTCGCGATGCGCAAACTCAACGGCATCCGGGAGGGCGGACACTCCGCCACGGGACAAACCATCGATGTCGCAGGCTATCAGGAGTGCCTCGACCGCGCGGCAAAGCTCATGGAACTGGATCAGCCCTGCGCACCCTCCGGCAACCCGGCGAAGCTGCGCGGCAAGGGCATCGCGGGCGGCTGGAAAGCGCCCTCTATGCCGACGGATGTTGCCTCCTCCGTCATCATCCGCATGAACGAGGACGGCACATTCATGCTGCTTGCCTCCTGTCAGGATATCGGGCAGGGCTCGGACACCATCATGGCACAGATTGCTGCGGAAACGCTCACAGTGCCCGTGGAAAAGATCAGTGTCCGGACCGGCGACACCGACCACACGCCGTATGAATGGCAAACCGTCGCATCCCGTTCGACCTATTGCGCGGGCAACGCAACGAAGCTCGCCGCGGAGGATTTGCGCAATAAGATACTCGACCTTGCGCAGATCAAGATGGGCACATGGAAAAACGACCTATATCTGGAAAACGGCTTTGTCTGTCGCAAGTTCTATCCCGATCAGAAGGTGCCGCTGAGTACGTTTGCCCTCGGCCTCTCCCTGCCGGATCAGAGCGGCATCGGCGGCCCGATGATCGGCGTTGGCGCGTTTGTGGTTCCAAACAACATCGCGGCGGACAAGAAGACCGGTCTCTCACCCAAGCCTGTTGCCTTCTGGAGCATGGGTGTCAACGGCGCAGAGGTCGAAGTGGACACCGAAACCGGCAAGATCAAGGTGCTCAAGATGGTCTCCGTCTTCGATGCGGGCAAGGTAATCAATCCGCAGATGTATGAAGGGCAGGCGGAAGGCGCCATGGTGCAGGCCATGGGCACCGCGCTCTACGAGGAACTCAAGCTCAAAGACGGACGCGTCATGAACCCGAGCTTTGTGGACTATAAGATCCCGACGTTTGAGGACATGCCGGAGATGATCGTCGAGGCGGTTGAAAACGCCGAACCGACCGGCCCCTACGGCGCACGCGGCATTGGCGAAATCACCATGGTTCCCGGCGCGCCGGCCATTGCCAACGCGGTTGCAAACGCCCTCGGTGTACGGTTCCTGCGCATGCCGCTCACCCCGGATGTGGTACTCGCCGCCCTGCGTGAGAAGAAAGCAAACGAGGGAAAATAACCAAGCGATAGAAATCCCGTTAAACAAACAACCGCCCGGACAGTTACGTTCGGGCGGTTTTTGTTGCTCTGTTGATTTTTTAGTTTGTGTCGATCAGCTCAATTTGCCTGCCCATGCCCAACTCAAAGACACGCGCACAGTTGCGCCCCGATTCCTTTGCCGCATAGAGCGCAATATCTGCCTTACCGTAAAGTGTATCAAACGAAACGCCATCACGCGGGAACAGCGCCGCGCCAAAGCTGCAGGAGAACGACAGTTCCGATGAGATGCGTTGGAAAATTTGTTCGCAGAGTAGATTGATCTTTGTCTGTAGCGTATCCGAATTGGGTATGTTTTTGAGCAGCAGCACAAATTCGTCCCCGCCAATACGGCAGACAAGATCATCCGATCGGAGCGCCGCGCGAAGTAATTCACAGGTGCGAATCAGCATCCTGTCTCCATACCCGTGTCCAAACCGATCGTTGATCTGTTTAAAAAAGTCCACATCCACCATGACCAGCGCGTGTTGCGCGCCTGGCGAGGCGGCAAACAATGCCTCGCATGTTTCCATAAATGCACCGCGGTTTAGTGCTCCGGTGAGTGTATCCGTGCGCAGTTGCACCTTAAGGCTAAGCTCCTCACACTTTTGCTTGTCAATATCCCGCAGCAGAAGGGAGGCGCGGATGTTACTGGAATAAGGATCCGGCAACATCTGCACGCTCAAACGTACCCAGCCATAGCGTCCATCTGGGGTTAGGTGGCGGTATTCCGGTTTTTCCAGTCGTGCACCGCGAAAATATTCCGTCAGCAAATGCTCCCGTGCTGTAAATGTGCGGATGCGCTCCCAGTCGTCAGGATGCACATATCGCTCCAAATAGTAACGCAATACCTCTTCCATGGCCTCGCCGCAGGCGCATGGCAGCCGCTCCAGAAGCTCACCCTTTTGCAACACAAGCCGGTCTTGCGTGACATCAAACTCCAAATACGCCGTGCTGTTCTGTGGCATGGCGCGATAGTTCTGCTCCCAGCGACGATAGGCGACCTCCCTCGCGTGCTGTTCGGTCACATTCTCCAGTGACACTACCGCCTGTTTAGGCTTGCCATCCGGGCGATAGATTAGTGAATAAACCACGCGATACCAGTCAAATGAGGATTCTTTGCCGGTAAGGCGCAGCTGAAGCACCGCACTGCCGGTTGGCTGGCTTCCACTTCGAATACGCGCGGTAATGTCATGAAACGCATCCAGGCTATCGGGATTAATAACCCCTGCCGCCTCCAGGCTCTCTGGAATGTCGTAAAGAACTTCTTGATGAAACAGTTCTGCGGATTCCGGCGGCAAAAACGCAATACGCTTCTCGATATCGTACCGAATCACAAACTTATCGCTCTGCTGCACCGCGATGCGATATTCCTCTTCCCTTACCCGCAGTTCATCCTCGATACGTTTCTGCTGGGTGATATCCATAAATGCACAAATCCAAATGCCTTGTTCGATTTCGCTCCGGCGGATACGAATCATAGACCAAAACTCACTCTCATCCCGCCGCTTGAGGCGGGCCTCCAACGTTGCGGTAGACTGATCCCCGCCCTGCATGGCAGCGATGTGATCTCGTATTTGCTTCTGTAAAGCAGGCTCTGCCCGATCGAGTGCGCCCAGGAATCCCTCTTGCAACGCTTGCGCCGCGTCCGTATAGCCAAACATCCGATAAAAGCCTGTGTTTGCAAACGCAAAGGACATCCTTTCATCTCCCCGCGCAAAGCACAGCCCGCAGGGGAGTTCTGAGAGGATTTTTTCGCACAGCTCAAAAGAAGAAACGCCTGTGATCGTATCCTGCTGCATGTTTTGGCGGCTCCGATAAAAGAGTGAAGATGTGGTATCTCAAAACAACCTATACCAATTATTACAGTAGCAAGTATATCATTGGCAGTTTGAATTGCAAGTAAATATTCCCGATATTTCTAAATTTATGCTCATAATTCACCATTTTTCAGCATATTTCTACTATTCTCAAGTCTTTAGTAGCTGACGCGGCAACTCAAAATTGTCACGCAGTAACATGTTACAGCAGTATCCATTTTTGTTCTTTTATGCGTTCCGCTACTGCCCGTTCTGTGTAACACCGGTTTATCTCAAATGTTATGCTGCACCGCGAAATCGAGGTGTTTCTCCACATCTGTCAAACAGCAAAAAACGACCAGAAGGCCGTTTTTTGCTGTTTGTATTTTGTTGCGGCTATCATCACGGAGTAATGAGAACCGTTGCTTCACCGATCTTCTCGCTGCCATCCTGCGCGGCACAGTAGACCGTTATGGTTTTCTCGGCGGTCACCTTCTTCGCCGTCAACACGCCAGAAGCGGAGATGGTTGCATACGGCGCATCGCTCGGCTTGATGGTCCATTTCAGTGTCTTGTTGGTCGCGTTCACGGGCTCAAAGATTGGCTTGAGCGTAATTGCTTTTCCGCCCTGCACCGTCAAAGAACCGTCAAAAGAGATTCCGCTGACCAAACTGCCGACAACAACTTTAATACTCGCGCTCTTGTTGCTGCCATCCGTTGCCGTCGCGGTGATGACCACCGTTCCGGTTCGCGTCGCGGATACCGGCGTGAGTAAGCCGTCCGCCGACACGGTTAGAACACCTGTGTTGCTGGACTTCCAGGTCACCCCCTGCAGCGCACCACTCGTCAGAGAGGGGAGATTCCGCGCGTCGAGCTGCATAGAATCCATGGAATAAAGATCGAACAAGATCGTCTTGTCATTGATCACTTCGAACTTGTCGTTGAGAATCTCAACCTTCGTCGTCGCCGGATAGATTGTGACATCCTGCGTGTTTGAAACCAGCGGGTTCTCCACCGAGACCACCTTCACCGTGACCACCTGCTGGCTTGTCACGGCATTCGCCTTCAACAAGCCCCCTGCCGAAATCGTTGCATACAGCGCGTCCGACGCGTTGGCGAGACTCCAGGTAACGCGCTTATCCGTCGGCGTCACCGGTGTGAAATTCACGCTCATTTGCAGCGTTCCGCCGCCGCGCACGTCAAAGCCGGTCTTGCTGGCAATCTCCAGCCCGGTAACCCGCGTAAGCAGGTTGAGCTTTACGGAGACCGCCTTGCCGCTACCGTCCGTCGCCGTCGCCGTGATCGTTACGGTTCCGGGTTTGAGCGCCGTGACTTTACCATCCGCGTCCACCGTTGCCAGCGTTTTGTTGGAACTTGTCCAGGTGAACTTCTGGTTGGCTTCCTCCGGATAGGCCTTGGCGGAAAGCGTCATGGAAAATCCGGTCAGGTCGCGGGTGACCGTCTTGCCGGAAACAGATGTATCATCCAGCAGCAGGTCGATGCCCGTCGTAATCGGAGTCAGCGTTATGGCAAGCGGTTCCGCCTGTAGATAGGGCTGATTCTTGGTAACCGCATGCACGAGGATCGTAACCGCTTCCCGCAGTCCGGCTTTTGCGGTGAGCAGGCCGTTGCTGGAGAGAATCGCGACTGCCGCGCCTTCGTCATCAAGATACCAATCCACGCCCTTGGTCGTAACACCCGTTGCCGGAGCAATCACGCCTGTGAACAGCATGGATTTCCCAGAGGCCAGCGTGAGGCCTTCCGTCGAAACGCCCTTCGGCGGGTTGATGGTCAGGCCCGTCGCAGGCTGATAGAGGTCTGCGGTAAACGAGGCCGTACGACCCTTGCCTCCCACTTCGGTTGCGGTAACCACCGCCGTGCCCGCCGAGAGATATTGCAACACCGGCCAACCGTCCACGACGACCACACGCGCCACATAGCTCGGCGTGACGCTCCATTTCACCGTGACAGGATCGCTCGAATCCGCAATGGAAGCGGATAAGTCAAATACCTTATCATACGCCTTTGCTCCCGTCATATCCACGGCAAAGGTCTCTCCGTTCATCGGGTCAGATCCACCCGAACCCAGAATAATCAGTGGGTTGGCATCCTTCGGAACAATCGTCAGGGTGAGTTCGTCTGTTGCGTTGCCATCGCCCGAGGTTGCCCGGATGGTGACGGTCTTAGCGGTGCCAACCGCTTTTGCGGTCACAAGTCCGCTTGCAGAGAGCGTTGCATAAGCTCCGCCATCCACAATTGCATAGCTGACCGTTTTGTTGGTTGCGGTCGAGTTGCTCAGCGTCGCCTTGAGTTGTACCCCAGTGCCGCTGGCGAGTTCCGTGATATCCTTCACTGTGGAGAGGGTGATACCCTGCACCAGTTCCGTCACCATAAACTGAACCGACGCAACCATGTTGGTGCCGTCCTTCGTCTTTGCGGTTATGGTGGTCGTTCCCTTATTGTAGCTGCTACCGTTCCAGA
>JAEWYV010000261.1 GCA_023458615.1 Bacillota bacterium | reverse complement strand
CCGTCATCGGCCTGCGCCCGGAGCATCTGGAGACCTACAAGCATCTGCATGCCAACGCATGGCCGGAAATCAACCGGATGATAAAGGAATGCAACATCCGCAACTACTCCATCTACTATAAAGACGGGCTGCTCTTTAGCTACTTTGAATATGTCGGCGAGGACTATGAAGGCGATATGGCGAAGATGGCGGCGGACGAGATGACGCAAAAATGGTGGGATTTATGCAAACCCTGCCAGCGCCCGCTGGACACACGCAAGGAAGGCGAATGGTGGGCGGACATGGAGGAATTTTATCATCTCGATTGAGCATCAAAACAGCTTAATTTGTCAATAAAAGTCGATAAGAACGTTAAAATATTCGCTGTTTTTTACCCGAATCATTACGTAAAATAGAAGTGTGAAATCAGGCAGGGAAAGCCGGTAAACAACCGCGTAAGGCTACGCAATTTGATTCCATCATCCTATCTGAATGTAAGATATTGCGGTTTTCTTCGATCCATCTCCCAACAAAATAACAGATCAAAACGAGGTAACAGCATGAATGCAAGAGAGCGTGTCAGGGCGACATTTGAGCGCAAACCAGCCGACCGGGTACCTATGTGGTGCGGCGCATCGCCGGAGTTTATTCAAAAGAGCAAGCAGTTTCTGGGCGTGGATTCGGAAGAAGCCGTTCTGGTTCGCTTTCACGACGATTTTCGCCGCGTAACGGCGCGCTATGCCGGACCGGACAAGTTTAACCCCGTGCTAAACGCCGAGAAGGGTATCAACATCAACGTCTTTGGGATTGCACGCGACGGATACGGCTATGGTCAGCCGCTGAGTCACCCCCTGCGCGATGTCTCTTCTTTGGAGGAGGTGGAGGCGTATCCCTGGCCCGATCCGGACTGGATGGACGCAAGCCATGTTCGCGAGGACGCGTTGAAATGGAACGGCGAATACGCAATTATGTGCGGCGATTGGAGCCCGTTTTTCCACGACGCAATCGACCTGCTCGGCATGGAAAACATGATGATTCTCATGTATGAGGAGCCGGAGATCGTAGATGCGGTCTTTGGACACATCGTGGACTACTACTATGCCGTCACCAAGAAGGTGATTGAAGCGGGTGGAGACGCGCTGGACATTCTCTTCATCGGCAACGACCTTGGCAGCACGACAGGGCCGCTGATGGGCGTGGATCTATTCAACAAATTTATCGCCCCGCATGTCAAGCGGCTGTGTGATTTGGCGCATAGCCATGGGCTGTTTACACAGATGCACGTTTGCGGTAGCTTTAAGCAGCTCATGCCGTCGCTGATTGCCAGCGGGGTAGACGCGCTGCAATCGCTCCAACCCAACACGCGTAACATGTCCCCTGTAGAGCTCAAGCGCGACTTTGGCGACAAGCTGATTCTAAACGGCTGCATCGATTCCGTTAGCGTATTGATCGACAGCGACGAGAAGACAGTGCGCGAGGTCACCATTCAGACGCTGGAGATCATGAAGCCCGGCGGCGGCTATATTCTCTCGCCGAGCCATGACTATCTGCTGGATGATACACCGGTGGAGAATGTGCTCATGATGTATGACACCGGACTGGAGTTTGGACGATACGAGTAAGGAGCGAAAAAGCCCATGAACAGCAGAGAGCGATTTTATGCAACCATTGCGCGCAAACCAGTGGATCGTCCTGCGGTTTGGATGAGCGCGCCGGTGGGAATTGAATTGGAGCGGATGTGCGCATTCTACGGCGTAAAGAGCTGGCACGAGTTGCAGGTTGCCGCCGGGGACGATGTCTATGCGTTCGATATTCCGTATGATTCGGGCTACGCAAGCCACATCGCCGCCGCGTTCGACTGGTATCAAAACGGCTCCAATGTCGATCCGGAACACCGCACGCTGACGGCGGACGGCTGCTTTAAGGACGCGGAGGAACTCAGCGACCTGGACTATTTTGACTGGCCTGACCCACGCAAGTATATCGACGCGGCGGAGTGCCGCCGCCGCTGTGCTGCTGCCCCGAAGGATCGGGCGACGCTGGCGCAGGTTTGGAGCGCGCATTTTCAAGATGCCTGCGCGGCGTTTGGCATGGAGACGGCGCTTATCAACATGGCCTGTAACCCGGAGATCTACAAGGCGGTGGACGACAAGCTGGTAGAGTTTTATCTGCGCGCAAACGAGGTGGTGTTTGAGGCGTGCAAGGGCATGCTGGATGCCATCATCATCGCAAACGACTTTGGCAGTCAAACGGGGCTGATGATCTCGCGGCAGATGATTCACGACTTTGTCATGCCCGGTGCAAGGCGGATTATCGAGCAGGCGCATAGCTACGGCGTCAAGGTGATCTATCACTCCTGCGGTGCGGTATCCGGCGCGTATGACGAGCTGATTGCGGCGGGGGCGGATGTGCTCCATCCCGTGCAGGCGACGGCAACCGGCATGGAGCCGCGCAGGATCAAGGAGCTCTATGGCGACCGCGCGAGTTTTTGCGGCGCGGTGGATATTCAGGAACTGCTGCCAAACGGAACGCCGGAGCAAGTGCGCGCCAAGGTGCGCGAGCTGCGCGAAATCTTCCCGACCGGTCTGGTGATCAGCCCCAGTCAGGGTGTGATTCTGGAGGATGTGCCGCCGGAGAACATCCACGCGATGCTGCAGGAAGCGACGGCGCTGTAACGCTTAGTGGTCTTTTTCGCAGGTATAGATTCGGTTGTATTTTGTCAAATCGGCGGTTGCCGGAGGGGGGCGGGCATAGCGATGGAACAGCGCAGCGATGAGCGGAAGATGTTGCAGGATTGCATCCGCTCCTTTGAACAGGTGACGGGGCTTGGGTGTTTGCTTTGTGCGCCGGACGGGAACGCCATCAGCGAGGTTGGGCACAGCGTTCGGCAATGCGGCCTCTGCGCCGCGCTGGGCAAACCGAAGGATCTCTGCATCGTTTCCCGTGCGCGCGCCTGGCACCAGTCCGAGCGATTTGGCGGAAAATATATCTATTGCTGCCCGATGGGCTTAACCTGCATCGCGACCCCCATGCAGACCGACTGCGAGCGGATAGGATATGTAACCGCAGGTCCGCTGATGATGGTGGAGCCGGAGGACTATCTGCAATGTGAACTGCAATCCTGCGCTTGCCCGGAGCAGCGGGAGAGGGCGCAGGAAGTTCTCCGCGGAATACCCTATATCCCGCCGGAGCGCGTGGAGTCGATTGCCAAGCAATTTTTTCTCTCCGTCGGGGGCGCGGGGATGGCGTACCCCATCGGCAGCATGCTGGAGCAGCAGGACACGATTCGCCTCATGGGGGACTTAAGCGACTTTACCAACGCGGCAAAGCGTCAGACGGAGCAGAGCGCCTATCCCTTGCAGATGGAGAAA
>JAEWYV010000260.1 GCA_023458615.1 Bacillota bacterium | reverse complement strand
AGCTCCATGCACGTGTATTTGCGATCAATTTGAAATAGCACATTATGCTATGAAAGCGAAATCGAATTTTAAATGAAAGAAACACGAACACGCACAGACACATAGCAGAGCGCTATAGTAATACACTTGCGAATCATGAAATCAGCTTCTCTCGATACACCCTTGCTAACTCCTCCAAGCGCATGCGCGCATTTGCCGCACTGGGCGAGGGGAGGGTTTCGCAGGGGATGTTTGTTTTTGGGAACACCAGCTTACGATAGAGCCGAGCGGAGGTCGCACCCGTGCAGAGCACGCGGGTGATGCGCGTTTGGCGGATCAGCGCGGGGATGTCATTTGCCACGGGATTTTGTATGCTGGCGTCGCTTGCGCCCGTGATGTCGCAACTGAGCAGCACATCCCAAAGCGCAAGATGATGGCGCAGGATCAAAACGGTTTTTTCTTCGTTTGTTGCGGGCGCGGGTTCGTTCAGTGCGAGCGCGAGCGCTGGCCAGAATCGGTTTTGCGGATGCGCGTAATAAAACGAAGCCTCGCGCGATTTGGGTGAGGGCATGGTGCCGAGGATGAGGATTTCACTCTCCGGCGAATAGATGGGTGCTATGGTGTGAAAAACGCGTTCCATACTCCATAGAGTAGCGCAAGTGCGACTATAGTTCAATGTGAAAACGAAATGATTGCGTGAAGATATGCGGACGAAGTATGTCTTCGACGGAGAAGGAACGGGAAAACATCGCTTCCGGCTGTTCAGCGTGCCTTGATTACCAAGCGCAATTGATATTACCCTGCAATTCTGCTAAGATAGTCGCATGAATAAACTGAAACGATTTTTGGCGTATTATAAACCGCATAAAGGTCTTTTGATTCTCGACTTAAGTTGCGCGTTGCTTGTCTCGGCGATTGACGTTGCCTATCCGCTGTTAACGCAGTATATTTTGCGTACACTCCTGCCGCAGATGGCGGTGAATTCCGCGCTGCTTCGGGTGTTTGTCAGCCTGATCATCATCGCCTTTGGTGCGTATGTTGTTCGCGCGGTGTTGCTCTTTGTCATCAACTATTGGGGACACGTGCTCGGAATCCGCATGGAGGCGGATATCCGCAGGGATATCTTCTCACACATTCAGGAGCTCTCCTTCAGCTTTTACGACAAGGTGCGCACGGGCAAACTTATGAGCCGCGTGACCACGGATCTGTTTGACATCACGGAACTTGCGCATCACGGTCCCGAGGATGTCCTCATCTCCGGCGCAACGGTGATCGGCGCGTTTATCGCAATGTTCTTTGTGGACTGGCGGCTGTCGCTTGCGCTCCTGTGCATCGTGCCAGTTGCGATCTATTATGTTATCAAACTGCGTGTCTACATGCGAAATGCCTCGCTGAAGGTGAAGGAACGGGTTTCGGAGATCAACGCCAATATCGAATCCTCCATCTCCGGCGCTCGTGTGGCAAAGGCATTTACCAATGAGGAGCACGAACGGGAGAAGTTTGACGAAGGCAACAAAAAGTTTGTTCACGCCAAGGATAACTTCTATAAATATATGGCATACTTCAACACGGGTATGGAGTTCTTCATCGCCATGTTTAACCTTGTTGTACTGTCGCTTGGTGGATATCTGATCTATAAGAGCAGCATGGACCCGATTTTACTCGTGACATTCACGCTCTATATCGCGGCTTTCATCCAGCCGCTGAAGCGGCTTGCGGCATTTGCCGAGGTGTATATCCTCGGTATGGCAGGGTTTACGCGGTTTTGCGAAATCATGGATATCGAGCCGGAGATCAAAGATCGGCCAAACGCAAAGCCGCTTCGCCCGGTTCGCGGAGATATCTGCTTTCAAGATGTCACCTTCTCCTACGAGGATGGCAGGAGCGTACTATCACACATCAGCCTCGACATTCCCGCCGGGAAAACGCTTGCGCTGGTTGGCCCAAGCGGCGGCGGTAAGACGACGCTTTGCCATTTGATTCCGCGTTTCTATGAGCAAAGCAGCGGAACGATCACCATTGACGGGGTGGACACACGGGACATCACGCTCCGTTCACTTCGCCAAAATGTTGGCATCGTGCAGCAGGATGTCTTTCTCTTTGCCAGCAGCGTAATGGAAAACATCCGCTATGGCCGAATCGACGCAACGGATGAAGAGGTCATTGATGCGGCGGTACGCGCGCATATTCATGATGAGATCATGCAGTTTTCTGATGGCTACGAAACGCAGGTCGGCGAACGCGGTTTAACCCTCTCCGGCGGACAGAAACAGCGCATCTCGATTGCGCGGTTGTTCCTCAAGAACCCGCCGATCCTCATTTTGGATGAGGCGACCAGCGCGCTGGACACGCTTACCGAGCATGACATTCAGCATTCGTTTGAAGAACTCTCCCGCGGACGCACTACGCTGGTCATCGCGCATCGGCTCTCAACGGTCAAGCATGCGGATGAAATCGTCGTGCTGGACGAACAGGGCATTCGCGAGCGTGGCACGCACGAGGAATTGTTGCAGGCTGGTGGATTGTATCAAAACCTCTACCAAGCCGCTATGATTGACTAGTCAACCAAACAAAAGACTACAGCATCCGAAAGGAAACATACGCGTGAAGAAACGTACCCTTGCGATCATCATTGTTGTTCTAGCAGTTTTGGCATCTCTCTGGCTTGCGCGGCAGCAGGCGGCGCCTGCCGAAAACGCAACACAGCCCCAGCAAATGGGAAGCGGGCTTGCCTTATTGGATGACGCTGTGGACAATACACCACAAGCGACGGAGCAACCGACGGCAACACCAAAGCAGGAAGCAACGGCTGAACCCGAGACTGCGACGATTGATGAAAGCGGCACGTATTCCTCCAAGGAAGATGTCAGCCTTTATCTGTATACCTACGGGCATCTGCCGGAGAACTTCATCACCAAGAGCGAAGCACGCGCCCTCGGTTGGAGTGGCGGCGGCCTGGATGATTATGACTATGGCAAGTGCATCGGCGGCGACCATTTTGGCAACAACGAGGGGTTGCTGCCGGAAGAGCGCGGGCGGGACTATTATGAATGCGACATTGACACACTGCACCGCGACTCCAGAGGGGCAAAGCGAATCGTATTTTCCGACGATGGCTTAATCTACTATTCGGATGATCACTACGAGTCGTTTACCCTGCTCTATGGTGAGCCGTAAGCGGACGGGAGAAGAGAAGATATGGAACGCGAACGAAGACTGACCCTGAACGCACGGCGGATGAGCACGCGCGAGCTTGCGCATGCCCATATCAAGGCGCGTCTTCGCCTGCCGGAGTGGTATGGCAATAATCTGGACGCACTGAACGACTGCCTCGGCGAAATCAATCACCCAACAAGAATCACGGTTCGATTTGCGCCTCATTTAAAGGAAACGCTTGGCGATTATGGAACGAAGATTCTGGATGTATTGGAGCACGCGGCAGAGGAAAATTTGAATCTGCAATTATCGTTTCGAGAACGATTTTAAGAAAGAGAAGCTGAATTCGTTAAGGACTTAGGAAGTATTACGAACCATAGTGCGATTCGTTTGATCGAATCGCGAAGGGGGAGGGTGTCATTGGATTTTGTTCAGGGGCTTCTCAACGGGCTGATGCTGGCGCTGGCTGGCTTACTTGTGCTTTGCGGACTGATGCTGCTGCTACTGCACCTGACGCGCGCGGTGAACAACCGACGGGTACAGAAGATGCGGGAGCAACTGCTTTGCTTCATTTCCGGCGCGGCGGAGTCCAAGCGCATCAAAAACAGAATCTATGAGATGGTTGACCCAAAGGGCGCACTGAATGCGCTTGCGGAAATCCGCGGGATTCGCTCTACGCGCGGTCTCGTCGTCATGGCGGAGACTGCGGAGGAACTCTCCGGCGCAGCGCTGGAAAAACTGCGGCAGGAAGCAGGCGGCGAATGGTACGGCGAATACCTGCGCAAACTGCTGGAGGGGGCAGACGAGGAAGCGACCGCGCTTGTGGTCAAGCTCGTCGGTGCGTTGCGGTTGCAGAGCTATACGCCGGACGTGGTCACGCAGATCTACTATTATAAGACAACCGCGCAGATGCAGCACATCGGCATGCTGACGCTCTGCATGCTCGGCGCGGAGCGGGATATCATTGCGCTGTGCCGCGATCATACCATTGCGTCCCTGCTCTCTTTTCGCACACTGGAGGAGATATTCTCAATCTATTCGGGCGATTTGAAGCGCCTGAGCAAAAAACTCATGACCACTGCTTCCGACCCGTATATCCGGCGTACCTGTATCAAGACCATCGGCGAACAGCGGTTTAGCGATCTTGGCGATCTGGTGTTGCCGCATCTGATTCATGGGCACATCAACACGCGCATCGACGCTGCTCGCTCATTGGGTCAGATTCATTATCTTCCGGCCTATGAGCATCTCGTCGCGAGTGCGAACGACCCACGCTGGGAGATGCGCGCCGTGGTGGCAACAGCCCTTGGTGCGTTTGGCGCGGCGGAAAACCGTGAAACATTGGTAAAACTGCTCTGCGATAAGGAGTGGTGGGTGCGTTATCGTGCGGCGGAAACGCTCGCAAGCGGGGAAGAGACGCAGGAGCTCACCCAGATGGTGGAACAGACGGATGATCGGTTCGCCCGTGAGATGCTGCGCTTTGCCTTTGATCAGGCGGCGCTCAAGAGAGGGGAGGCGGCGTAATTGGAGCAGATGATAACAATTGCAAATCGATTCTTGCCGGTGTTTAGCTACCTATTTCTGGCACTCATGTTTATTGGTGGGGCGTTTCGTATTGCGGAATTGACGCAATCAGCACGCGTGATCCGCAAGCATGTGCGCTCCCTCCGCGCGGTCGATTACCGCAGGTTTCAGGATTCCGAGCATATGATGCCGGTTTCGCTGATTTTACCCGCCGTGGGGATGGACGCAGATCTATCCGCAAGTGTTCAAAACCTACTCGCGCTGGAGTTTAAGCAATATGAGCTGATTGTTGTAGCAAATAGTGAGCAAAAACAGATTTGGGACAGCTTGAAAAAGGCTTACCACCTGCTGCCATTCCATCAGCCCTATAAGAAGACGCTCCAATCCAGCGAGATACGTGGTGTTTACCGCTCGGCAGACGATGTTCGCTTGATTGTGCTTGACCAAGCAGCCGCTTCCCGCGCGGACGCGTTGAATGCCGGGGTCAACGTTTCGTCGTATCCGATCATCGCGGTATCCGATCCGGATCTGCGGCTTTCGAAGGATGCGTTACTTAAGGCGATATATGCCTTTGTTGGGGACCCGAACTGTGTGTTCATCGGATCTTTTCCACGCGTTGGAACAGCGATACAAGGCGAAGGAAAATTGCCTGTTCTGGGCGAATTGCAGGGAATTGAGCGATTGAGAATGCTTTATACCCATCGGCGCGGATATGAAACGCTCGGTCTCTATCTGCCGCTGCAGGCAACATTTGCCGCTTTTCTCAAAAGCGCGATTCAGGAATCCGGCGGGTTTTCTGCCGCAACGACGGGTGAGATCGCGGATCTTCTCTTACGCCTACATGCCCGGTTTCAACGGGACAAGCGCACCTACAGCGCCCCATTGATGCCGGAAGCAGTGTGTTACCAAATGCCGCAGCGGAGAATGAAAGCGGTTTGCGACAAGAGGCGCCGCGAGCAGGCCACCATGCGTTCCGTGCTAATGCAGCATAGATCGCAGAATCGATCCATACAGGCACTCTCCTACACGCGTTTCGCGGAGACAGGATGGCCAAGGATCGAATGGATCGGTGCTTTGGTGGTTGCGCTTTCCGCTCTGTTGGGGGCAGTTCCGCCAATGCTGTTTGTGTCCTATCTGGGGCTCTCCATTTTGATGGGCTCCTTACAGTCGCTGGCGTCTGTGCTGCTGGAGGAAAGCGCGTTTCAGCGTCAGACGGATACTGGGCTCTTGCTCAAACGCTATGCGCTCTCGATTTTGGAAAACTGTTATTATCGTCCTCGTGTCACGCTGGCAAAACTGTTGTCGCACGGTAAATGAAGAACGCTTGGTTTGCTTTTAAACCGCCGGATTGTGGGTTCGGCGGCTTTTCATTGCCTATTTTCGCCGCCGTTCCTGCCGCCGGACGCGTCTCACAGGTGGATTTATATGGGTAAACTATGAAAGCAAGGCAGTTATTTCATGGGGTTCGACAAAAAATATGTCAAAAAAGTAAAAAATCAGTTGAATAGCAATAGACGATTCCGCTATACTATATTTGGTGACATATGGCGATGCTATTCACCAAATCACCTGCAAGACAGAACCTGAACAACCGTATGCGAGAGAAGGAATACGCCGACATGCTGCGTCTGCAAAAATATCTGGCGGAATCCGGAGTCGCCTCCCGGCGCGCGAGCGAAGAACTCATCACGGCGGGGCGTGTCAGTGTCAATGGCACCACTGCAACGCTGGGAATGAGCGTTGACCCCGAGACCGATACGGTTTTGCTCGATGGCAAACCGGTACGTCAAGCGGAGGAGCTGATCACTATCATGCTCTATAAGCCTAAGGGCGTGGTCAGCACCAGCGACGACCCGCAAGGCAGAAAAACGGTGCAGGAATATGTCAAGGATATTCCCGCGCGGCTCTACAACATCGGGCGACTCGATCTCAATTCCGAAGGCCTGTTACTCATGACAAACGATGGTGAGTTGGCGCATCGTATGACTCATCCGAAATTTTCGGTAGAGAAGACCTATTATGCCATCTGCGACGGAAAGCTGATGCCCTCGGAAATTGCTTCGTTGACCAATGGTGTTACGCTGGAAGACGGCATGACCGCCCCGGCAAAGCTGACCCACATACGCCCGACCAAGACGGGGGACACATCCTTTCTGATCACCATTCATGAGGGAAAGAACCGACAGATCCGCCGGATGCTTGAGGCGGTTGGACACAGGACACTGCGCCTCAAACGGGAGCGCTTTGGGCCACTCTCTATTGGAGAACTCAAACCCGGCGAAACAAGGCGGCTAAGCGAAGAAGAACTGCTGGCGCTTAAACGGGCGCTGGGGCTATAAAGATTGTATCAATCGATCAAGCGTGTTCTTCGGCCATAATGCCGACCGAACATCGACAAGAAAAGCACCGGATTTTTTCAGATCGTACCTTAAGGATGATTTCATCCTGGATAAATGCAATACAGCGGAGGTAATATTAATGGACAAGACGTTATGGATCGTCTTAGGCGTGTTCGCCGGACTCATCGCCCTGATCTTGATTCTCAAAGCCGTTCGTGCCAAGCAGGACGCCCTGTATGGTGACGAAGAGGAAGAAGTTGCTGTGAGCGCCAACGCGCCCGCAATCACCAACCGTGGCGAGCTGGTTGCCGTTGCGGCTAGCTGCATCGCGGAAGTGCTGGGCAAGGACGTTTCCGGCCTTCGCATCGTGTCACTCAAGCAGGTTGACTGAGTCGAAACCCGTTCCATCCTATCAGAACCTTTTATTTCACATATAAATAATATCGGAGGTAATTATGCGTAATTTTCTTGTGAACGTCAATGGAACACAGTATGAAGTAGCCGTCGAAGAAATCGATGGAAAAGCCGCACCCGCCGCGAAGCCCGCGCCCGCCGCAGCTCCCACTGCCGCGCCCGTTGCCGCAGCCGCTGGCGCAACCAAGGTCACCGCACCGATGCCCGGCACCATCCTCGGCGTCAATGTCAAGGAAGGCGATTCCGTCAAGGCCGGTCAGCCGATCTTCGTACTCGAAGCCATGAAGATGGAGAGCGACATCACCGCTCCGGTCAACGGCGTCGTTCGCGGCATTTCCGTGCACAAGGGCGATTCCGTGGAAGCGGGCAAGCTGCTCTGCTCCATCGAGTAAGTTCGATTTTTCGCGCCGGAGCGCGTGTGAGTTCGGGGCATCGCCTCGTTGCTGCCGGATGATTGCGCCCAGCGTATCGGTTCTCACGGCAAGAGATCGGGAGGTTATTCTTTCGCTGCTTTGCCGCGGGCGTCAGGAGCCGCAGACTTTGGCGGCGCCTTTCTTACCATCTTTTCTTAAGATACCATGGTGCCGCATCGTGTAGAGCTATAACGCCCCGCCCTGCGCCGCCGAAAGGAGAAACACCAAATGAGCAAATTATTTATTACCGATACGATCCTCCGCGACGCGCATCAGTCCCAGGCTGCAACGCGCATGCGCATTGAGGACATGCTGCCCGCTTGCGAAGTGCTCGATTCCATCGGCTATTGGTCGCTGGAGGTTTGGGGCGGAGCAACGTTTGACGCATGCCTTCGCTTCCTCAATGAAGACCCCTGGGAACGCCTGCGCAAACTGCGCAAGGCTCTGCCGAACACGAAGCTGCAGATGCTATTCCGCGGACAGAACATCCTCGGTTACAAGCACTATGCGGATGACGTGGTTGAGCAGTTCTGCAAAAAGTCCATTGAAAACGGCATTGACGTAGTCCGCATCTTCGACGCGGTCAATGATATCCGTAACCTCGAGAGCGCGATCCGCTTCACCAAGAAGTACGGCGGAATCTGCGAACCGGCGATCAGCTATACAGTATCCCCCGTGCACAACGAGGATTATTTTGTCAAGCTGGCCAAGGAGCTTGTCCAGATGGGTGCGGACACCATCTGCATCAAGGACATGGCGAACCTGTTGCTGCCGTTTGACGCATATTCCCTCATTTCGCGCTTGAAGAAAGAGATCAGCGTTCCGATCCATCTGCACACCCACAACACCACCGGTACGGGCGACATGGTTTATCTCATGGCCGCTCAGGCTGGCGTAGATATCGTGGACACCGCGCTCTCTCCCTTCGGCAATGGCACCGCGCAGCCCGCTACCGAGCCGCTCGTCGCCACCCTCAAGGGCACCGAACGCGACACTGGCCTTGATCTGCTGAAGCTCTCCGAGGCGGCAAAGTTCTTCCGCCCCGTCGCGGATCGCATGCTTGCAGATGGCACAATCTCCGTCAAAGCTCTTGGCGTGGATACCAATACGCTGCTGTATCAGGTGCCGGGCGGCATGCTCTCCAACCTGATTTCGCAGTTGAAGGAAGCCGGAAAATCCGATAAGTACTATGAGGTGCTTGAAGAGGTTCCTCGCGTCCGTAAAGACTTCGGCTATCCGCCGCTGGTCACACCCACGAGCCAGATCGTCGGCACCCAGGCTGTGCTGAATGTCATCAATGGTGAGCGCTACAAGGTGTTCACGAAGGAGAGCAAAGCGCTGCTCCACGGCGAATACGGCACGTTGCCCGCGCCCGTCAATGAAGAAGTTCGCCGTAAGGCAATCGGTGACGCGGAGGTCATTACCTGCCGTCCTGCCGACCTGCTCAAGCCGGAGCTGGAGCAGTATCGTGAGGAGATCAAGGATCACATCCGTCAGGAAGAGGATGTGTTGAGCTATGCACTCTTCCCGCAGGTTGCCCTCAAGTTCTTTGAGGCGCGTGAGGCGGCAGAGCGTAAAGCGACAGAACCGGCAAGCGACGGCGTTCGTACGCTGTATGTTGAGGACATAGGCGCATAAATGAGACATCTGCCGAACATCCTTTCTGGAATACGGCTGATTCTCGTCGGTGTGTTTGTGATGCTGTTTCGGGCGGGCAGGTATCTGCCTGCCCTCTGCATATTCCTCCTTGCGTTTTTCACCGATATTCTGGATGGCTATCTTGCAAGGGCACACGGCTGGGTCACCGACATAGGAAAGCTGCTCGATCCGCTGGCGGATAAGATGATGACGCTTGCGGCATTGGCCTGCATCTATCTTGGAAAGCATAAAACGGTATATCTTGTGCTGTTCTTGTTAATGACGCTAAAAGAGCTACTGATGCTCATCGGCGGAGTCTTTATGGCGAAGCGCAAAGTAGTAGCCATGGCATATTGGCCGGGCAAGGTTGCGACGGGGTTGTTTGCGGTTGGCGTGATGCTATCGCTGCTGTCATTCCTGTCTCTTAAGGTCGAACCGTGGGATATGGCTGCGCTCGCCCTTGCAACCGCAATGTCCTGTTTTGCGCTGGGATACTATGCGGTAAAGCAACTTCCGCGGGCTTTTAGCAAAAACAAAGACAAGTTGGCGGACGTGTAAAAAACGGCCTATATGTGCCGATTTTATACGCCGGAATCGATATGCAATTCGGAAAAAGACTTGCATTTGCGGTAGAAGACTGTTATACTGCATTTGTTGGATGTATGAACTTTTAGCGGAGAGTGGGCAAAACCCACTCTTTCGTTTTGAAAGGTGCTTTTTTGTGACGATTACCGCCGGATACGGTGGGTATTTAACAGATTTTTTTCGGAGGAACGATTTGAATACAGCTCAAAAGGTAGAACAACTGCTCAAAGAACCCGTGGAAGCACTCGGATACGAACTCTGCGATGTGGAATTCATCAAGGAATATGGCGACTGGGTGCTCACACTCTACATCAACAAGCCGGATGGCATAACCATTGACGACTGCGAGCGCGTTAGCCGTGCGATGGACCCCATTTTAGACGAGGCAGATCCGATCGAACAGGCTTACTATCTCTCCGTTTCCTCTCTTGGACTGGACAGACCCCTAAAAAAAGATGCGGATTACAACCGAAATCTCGGCAAGCGCATTGAGATTAAGCTCTTTGCACCCAAAAACGGAAAGAAAGAATTCATTGGCGAGTTGATTCGCTTTGATGAAACCAATATCACCGTATTAACCGAGAGCGGGGAATTGATGCTGGAGCGCAAAGCCATCGCGCTCGCGCGGCCTGAACTGGTGTTTTAACGCGGACGTTTTTCGCGTATCAAAACGATATTCATTTTATGTGTTGAAGGACACGGGATTATTGATAAGGAGTACAATCAGATGAACACAGAGTTTGTCGAAGCACTGAATGCGCTGGAAAAGGAGCGCGGCATCAGCAAGGATGTGCTGATTCTCGCAATTGAAGCGGCGCTGACCTCGGCCTATAAGCGCAACTATGGCGCAACGGCGAATGTTCGCGCGCAGATTGATCCGCGCAGCGGCGAGTTTCGCATCTATGCCTCCAAAACCGTTGCGGAAGTGGTAGAGAATCCGATCAACGAGATTTCTCTTGCGGATGCAAAGCGCGTTAACGTGCTGTATGAAGTTGGTGACGTGCTAGAGGAAGAGGTCAAGGCGAAGGAGTTTTCGCGCATTGCAGCGCAGACGGCCAAGCAGGTTGTCGTGCAGCGCATCCGCGAGGCGGAGCGCGGCGTGATCTACGAAGAATATGTAGAAAAAGAGAACGAGGTGCTCACCGCGATTGTTCAGCGCGTGGAAAAAGGCAACGTCTATGTCGAACTCGGCAAGACGGACGGCATTCTAACGCCCAACGAGATGATCCCCGGCGAAACCTATGAGAACAACGACCGCATCAAGGTTTATGTGCTCGAAGTGCGTAAAGACAGCAAGGGCCCGCAGGTTCTCGTCAGCCGCACGCATCCCGGCCTCGTCAAGCGGCTCTTTGAGCTGGAGGTACCGGAGATTCAGACCGGCGTCGTCCAGATTAAGTCGATCGCGCGTGAAGCAGGCTTCCGTACCAAGGTTGCCATGCATTCCAATGATCTGCAGGTGGACGCCGTTGGCGCCTGCGTGGGTCAGCGCGGCGCGCGTGTGGAGCGCATTGTTAACGAGCTGCACAATGAAAAGATTGACATCATCGAGTGGGACTCCGACTCTGCGGTCTATATTGCAAAGGCGCTTAGCCCCGCGAAGGTGCTCATGGTCTATATAAATGAAGAAGAGAAGGCTGCAAAGGTGATTGTACCTGATTCTCAGCTCTCACTCGCTATCGGCAAAGAGGGACAGAACGCGCGACTTGCCGCAAAACTCACGGGCTGGAAGATCGATATCAAGAGCCAGTCTCAGGCAGAGGAAGCGATGGATGCCTTCTACCATAGCGACGAACCGGTCGAAAGCGAGGCGTAAGGCTTGGCAAAGAAGATTCCAATGCGGATGTGCGTCTCCTGCCGGGAGATGCAGCCCAAAAAGGAACTGGTACGCGTGGTGCGCACGCCGGAAGGCGCGGTTATATTGGACACAACCGGTCGCGCAAACGGGCGTGGGGCATATCTTTGCAAAAAGAGCGCCTGTCTCGAGAAAGCGATCAAATCCCGCGCACTGGAACGCGCGCTGGAGACGAAGATTGAACCGGAAACCTATGACACACTGCGCGCGCAGTTTGCAACCTATCATGAACAGCAAGCTCAATAGCGCAATCGGGTTTGCGATGAAGGCGGGCAAGCTCGTTTCAGGCGATTTTACCGTTGAGAAAGCGGTTCGCGCTAGAAGGGCAAAGCTCGCGTTGATTGACAGCGAAGCCTCGGAAAACACGAAAAGCAAGTATCGCAGCATGTGCGAAAACGCCGGGATTCCACTCGTCGAAGTTGAAGAACTGGGAAGATGGATTGGTAAACCCGGACGAATGATAGCGGCAGCTACGGATGAACAATTTACTACAATGATCAAACGCGCGTCCGCGCAGGAATAACGCGGACTGCGAAATACGCGGGGGTAACGACGTAAATGGCAAAGAACAATTTTCTGGAATCGGCAAACGGAATTCAGAAGAACACAAAAGATCTTCTGGAAAGACTCTCCAACACGCAGAACGCAGTAGGCGAGCTGCTTGTTTCAGTGCGTCATTCCGAAAGCGAATTTCTTGACAAGGAGGAGCAGAAACGCAAAGCGCGTGAAGAGCGAGAGCGCATGGAGCGCCTGCGCGATTTGCTCGACTCCGATCAGGATCATGCAGCGCATGCCGGCGGAAGAGACGACGAGGATATGCCGGAGGCAAAGCCCGTCGTGAAGGAGGAGAAACCTGTTCCGACGCCGCCCGCCGCTGAAAAGGCTGAAAAGCCGTCGGCGGTTGTGTCCGCGCCCGCGCAACCAGAGGCGCCGAAAGAAGCGCCAAAGTTGGAGCCGCAGGAAGCGCCCGCAGCCGCGCAGCCGGAACCCGCGAAACCGCAGGCCGCACCGGAAGCACCCAAGAAGCCTGCCGGGAGCGGGTATGAAGCGCATGCCATTGCGCAGGATGATCGCCGCCGCCCGCAGCAGCAGGGTGATCGCGCGCCGTACCAGCAAAATCGCCCGCAACAGGACGGTAATTATTCGCGCCCGCAGCAAGGTCAGCAGGGCGGCTACGCTCCGCGCCCGCAGCAGGGTCAGCAGGGGGGATATGCCCCGCGTCCACAGCAGGGCCAGCAGGGGGGATATGCTCCTCGTCCGCAGCAAGGTCAGCAGGGCGGATATGCCCCGCGCCCGCAGGGCCAGGGTGGCTATGCGCCTCGTCCGCAGGGCCAAGGTGGTTATCCGCCGCGTCCGCAGGGGCAGGGCGGCATGCCGCCGCGCGGTCCGCGTCCCGCTGCCGGAGCAGCTCCTGCACCCGCTGCAGGCGGAAAAGAGCGGGTCAGCAATTATGATCCCAACAAGAGTGCCTACGCCCGCGCAAAAGAGGCGGAAAGCAAAAAAGCAAAGAATAAGAAAGCGATTGCACGTGAGACCGCGCCCAGCGCAAGCAATTGGGACGAGGACGCAGCAACCGGCAGCCGTCGGCCAAGACGCGGCGCAAAGCAACCCATGCGGCGGCCGGAACCCGTCGTGATCGAAAAGGCGGTGATCACCACGGAGACCATAACGGTAAAAGAACTCTCGGAACGAATCGGCAAGCCCGCATCCGAGATCATTAAGAAACTCTTCCTGCTCGGCATGCCGACAACGATCAATCAGGAGATTGATTTTGACACCTGCGAACTCGTTGCATCGGACTTTGGCATCGAGCTGGAACTCAAAATTGCCAAGACGTTTGAAGAAGTGCTCTCCGACAGCGCATCAACGGATTCCGACGCGCCGGAACTGCTCAAACCCCGCCCGCCGGTGGTTACCATCATGGGTCACGTTGACCACGGCAAGACGTCGCTGCTGGATGCTATCCGCAACAGTAGCGTGACCGAGGGCGAAGCGGGCGGCATCACCCAGCATATCGGCGCTTACACCGTCATGTGCAATGATAAGCAGATTACGTTCATCGACACACCGGGTCACGAAGCGTTCACCTCTATGCGCGCACGCGGTGCGCAGGTGACGGATATCGTCATCCTCGTTGTTGCGGCGGATGACGGCATCATGCCGCAGACGGTAGAGGCCATTCACCATGCCAAGGCAGCGGGTGTTCCGATCATCGTCGCCGTCAATAAGATGGATAAGCCGGACGCTGATCCGGATCGTATCAAGCAGCAGCTCACGGAGTACGAACTCGTCTCCGAGGAGTGGGGCGGCCAGACCATCATCGTTCCGGTTTCGGCAAAGAAACTCACCGGCATCGACACCCTGCTGGAGATGGTTCTTCTGCAGGCGGACGTGCTGGAACTCAAGGCAAACCCCGACCGTATCGCAAAGGGCACGATCATCGAAGCCAAGCTGGACAAGGGACGCGGTCCGCTCGCGACCGTGCTCGTTCAAAACGGAACACTGCGCCGCGGCGATACCATCGTCGCCGGCACGGCCTATGGCAAGGTACGCGCCATGACGGACGACCGCGGCAACGCAGTCAACGAGGCGGGACCCTCCATGCCGGTTGAGGTACTGGGCTTTAGCGATGTGCCGGATGCAGGCGATATCCTCAACGTTGCCGAGGCGGACAAGCTTTCCCGCCAGGTGGTTGAGGAGCGCCGCGACAAGATCAAGGCCGCGCAGCTCAAGAGCAAGAGCAAGGTCTCCCTGGACGATCTCTTTACCCAGATGGCGGCGGATGAACTCAAAGAGCTCAACGTCATCCTCAAGGCGGATGTGCAGGGCTCGGTGGAAGCTGTCAAGCAGGCGCTCGAAAAGCTGAGCAACGACGAGGTTCGCGTTCGCTGCATTCATGGCGGCGTAGGCGCGATTACGGGAACGGACATCATGTTTGCTTCCGCGTCCAACGCCATCGTCATCGGCTTTAACGTTCGCCCGGATACCAGCGCGCGCGCTATGGCGGAGAAAGAGAATGTGGACGTTCGTCTCTATCGCGTCATTTACAATGCGATCGACGATGTGAAAGCGGCCATGCAGGGCATGTTCAAGCCGGTCTTTAAAGAGGTTGAGCTCGGTAGAGCCACTGTCCGCGAGACATTTAAGGTTACGGGTGTGGGCACCATTGCAGGCGCCTATGTTAACGATGGAAAGATCACAAGAAATGCGCAGATTCGCGTGGTGCGCGACAGTGTCGTTATTCACGAAGGCAAGATTTCCTCGCTCAAGCGCTTTAAGGATGACGCGAAGGAAGTTCTCACGAGCTATGAGTGCGGCATCGGCATCGACGGATTCAACGACCTTCTGGAAGGCGACGTTATTGAAGCGTTTGTCATGGAAGAGGTCAAGCGCGCATAAACACAATCGCAAGTGGCGACCGCCCGGTTTTGTCCGGGCGGAGGAGGATATATGGCTACGTTTCGTTCAGATCGAAGGAACGAAGAGGTAAAAAAGACTGTCAGTGAAATCATCCGCGAGATGAAGGATCCCAGAATTTCGCCAATGACAACACTGACGGATGTCGACATGACAAAAGACCTCAAATACGCAAAGATCAAGGTTTCCGTATATGATGACGACGAGAAACAGCGTATTTCCAGCGTGGAAGCGCTCAATCACGCCGCAGGGTTCATTGCACACGAGCTGGGTGCGCGCATGCGCATCCGCGCCGTGCCGAGTATGAAGTTTTCGCTCGACAATACGATTGCCTACAGTGTACGGATTTCCGAAATTCTCAACGGGCTTCACAAAAACGAAGATTCCATGAAAGAGGATGAACAGCATACGGACGAAGGAGAGGAGTGACGGGCATGCTGCAGGACGCCGTCCGGTTTTTGCGGACGCACGATGATATTCTGCTGATTGCGCACGTCTCCCCGGATGGCGACACGCTCGGCAGCAGCTTTGCGCTCTATGGCGCTCTGCTGGAGCTTGGCAAACACGCACAGGTGGTCTGCGAGGACCCCGTTCCTGCGATTTACCGTTTTCTTCCTTTTTCCGACCAACTGATACCGCCCGAGCAGGCAAAGCCTGCCGAGGCGGTCGTTTGCGTAGACTGCGCGGATATCGCGCGGACAGGCCGCTGCGAACCGCTGTTTCGCGCGGCGAAAGCTACACTCAATATTGACCACCATGGCACCAACGACCGCTATGCCGAGGAGAACTATGTTCAGAAGGCGGGGGCGACGGGGGAACTCGTTTTCAACGTGATTGCCTGCATGAAAATTACGCTCAATAAGAATATTGCAAGCTGCCTTTATGCGGCAATTACTACGGATACAGGTAATTTTTCCTATTCCAACACCACGCCGGACACCATGCGCATCGCGGCGGATATTCTCGATACCGGCATCGATTTGCCGTATCTCAACCGTTGCCTGTTTCGCACGGTTCCGTTCCACAAGCTTAAACTGCATGCGCTAGCGGTGAGCAAAGCCCAGTTGTTCGAGTATGGGCGCATTGGCATTTCATTTATTACGATGGATGAGATTCAATCCTGCGGGGCGACAAACGAGGACAGCGAAGGCATCATTGATTCGATTCGCGATATCGACAGCGTGGAGATTGCGGCTTTCCTGCGCGAGAGTGAAGGCGGGCTAATTCGCGTCAGCCTGCGCGGAAAATCCAGTGCGGACGTAAGCAAAATTGCAACGCGATTCGGCGGTGGCGGGCATAAGCTTGCAGCGGGATGCACGCTGCAAGCGCCGATTGCGGAGGCATTTGAGCAGATACTAGCGGCCGCAAAAGACCTTCTGATCGGGTCCTGCGGCTGATATGGACGGGATTGTCACTATTCTCAAGCCGCCGGGCATGACATCCAGCAATGCGGTGTTTGACGTTCGAAAGATTTTTTCGGAAAAGCATGCCGGACATCTTGGCACACTTGACCCTGCTGCTGCGGGCGTTTTGCCCGTTTGCCTTGGACGCGCGACGCGATTGTTTGACTTATTGGTCGACAAGGACAAGGAATACTACTTCGAGGCGGCATTTGGCACAAAGACCGACACCCAGGACGCCTACGGCAGTGTAACAACGCGCGATGATAGGCGCGTTGAGCGGCGGGAGTTACTGGATATCTTGCCGGAGTTTCTTGGCGAGCAGATGCAGGCGGCATCCATCTATTCCGCGCTGAAGATTGACGGGAAGAAGATGTATGACCTTGCCCGATCCGGCGTGGCGGTAGAACCGAAAACACGCGGAATCTGTGTGCATGAGATAGAATTGATGGAGCAGACAGGGAAAAATCGGTTTCTCCTGCGCGCGGTCTGCTCAAGGGGGACCTACATTCGCTCACTCTGCGAGAGTATTGCTGATCGCCTTGGCACTGTCGCCTATGTTCCATTTTTGCTTCGCTCACGCAGCGGCCCGTTTACGCTCGACCAGGCGATGACTGTGGCTGAACTTGAGAGAGCAAAATCGGAGGGCGGACTGCTTGATACACTCGTTTCTTGCGAGGAGGCAACCGCGTTTTTACCCGCGCTGGAGCTCGATGCAGATCGGAAGACACCAACAAAGAACGGACTGGAAACACATCTGCGCGGCAAAACAGATGGCATGGTTCGCGCCTATGCGGGCGGCGAATTCCTCGGAATCGGGGAAATTTCCCGCGGCAGTTTCCGGCTTGTGATTCATCTGTATTCCGAGACAAAATAGAAAAGACATGTGCTAATTTTAAGAGACACACCTTTTTGAGGTTGATATGACAGAATTGACTCCCGCCGTCGTTGCGCTAGGCATGTTTGACGGCGTACATCTTGGACACAGGGCTTTGATGGCCCGCCTGTTACAGGAGGCGGAGCGGCTCGATGCCGCTCCATGCGTTTATACGTTTTCCAACCATCCGCTGGAGGTGTTGGGTGGCAGCGTAAAGCTACTCTCCAGCGTTGGGGAGCGCAACAAGTTGCTGCGCGGTCTCGGCGCAGAGCGTGTTTTGAGCGTGCCGTTCACCAGAGAGATGGCGATGCTCGGGACAGAACAGTTTATTGACCTGCTAATGGAGCAATGGGACATTCGTGGCTTGGTTGTCGGCTACAACTACACCTTCGGCGATCATGGCAAGGGTACATCCCAGACGTTGGTCGAGGTTGGAAAGCGCCGCGGATTCTCCGTTTCTATTGTAGAACCAGTTATGTTTGAAGGCGCGCCGGTCTCCAGCACGCGTATACGGGAAGCCATTGAGCGCGGCGATGTCTCTCTTGCAAAGGATCTTCTCGTCAGGCGGTATACGCTCTCCGGCACGGTAGTACAGAATAAGCGCATCGGCAGGCGAATTGGCTTTCCAACGGCGAATATCGAGGCGGATCCGAAGCGCGTCATTCCGGCGGATGGCGTATACGCGACGGTTGTATATGTCGGGGGCGCGGTCTATCGTGCGGTGACCAACATTGGCACAAACCCGACCGTGCACGGCGAAGCGCTCACGATTGAGACGCATCTGATTGAGTTTGATGCTGATATCTATGGCGAAACGCTGACGGTTGCGTTTCGGAAGCGTCTACGCGGAGAGTTGATGTTTGATTCTTTGGATGAGTTAAAAGAGCAGATTCGTCTGGATGTGCTGGCGGCGTCCTCGCTTAAGGATTTGAATGATTAACCGGGTTTACGAGGTATAGTCGGTATAATATAGGATAATTTTCTGTGAACGCTTGTTTACAAGAATATTCAGATATGCTATCATGTATAAGCATTCAAATGCCGTTTACCGGGATTTACGACACTCCGACGTATTTCTCAGTTCACGGGAATAAGAAAAAGGAGAAAAAAACCCATGAGCAAGACAGAAACAATTGAAAAGTTCGCGCTTCACGAAGGTGATACAGGCTCCCCGGAAGTACAGATTGCCCTCCTGACCGAGCGCATCAACCACCTCAACGAGCACCTCAAGCTGCACATGAAGGATCACCACTCGCGCCGCGGGTTGCTCAAAATGGTCGGTCAGCGCAGAGGACTTCTGAACTACCTCAAGGAAAAGGACATCGAGCGTTACAGAACGATCGCTGCAAGCCTGAACATCCGTATTAAGTAAGAGGTAAAGGCGGGATTGTTCCCGCCTTTCTTTTTATATCGTTCGCCTATATCAGCCGCGCAAAAATAAAGACACGTTTTGACATGCGCGCGGGCGAATATTAAAATTGGGATTAATAAAAAGAAGATAAAAGAAAAAGAAGGAGCAAATCAAAATGGAACGTAACTTCCAGATGCAGCTTGGCGGACGGACGCTCGTCGTCGAAACCGGCAAGTATGCCGAACAGGCAGGCGGAAGCTGTCTTGTGCGTATGGGCGACACGGCGGTGCTGGTATGCGCCACCATCGCAAAAACCGCGCGTGATGGCGTGGATTTTCTGCCGCTTTCGGTAGAATATCAGGAAAAACTTTATTCGGTGGGCAAGATTCCCGGCGGATTCATCAAACGGGAAGGCCGCCCGACCGATCGCGCGATTCTCAGTTCGCGCCTCATCGACCGTCCGCTGCGTCCGCTTTTCCCGAAAGGGTTTTATAATGACGTGCAGGTGGTTGCCACCGTTCTCTCCGTTGAGCAGGATGTCCAGCCGGAACTGCTCGCGATGATCGGTTCCTCCGCAGCACTCGCCATCAGCGAAGCGCCGTTTGCCGGCCCGACCGGTTCGGTTGCAGTCGGCATGGTCGACGGTCAATACGTCATCAACCCGGATGTGGCCCAGCGCGACAAGAGCCGCCTGAGCCTCACCGTTGCCGGAACCAAGGACGCGGTGATGATGGTGGAAGCTGGTGCAAATGAGATCACCGAGGACGAAATGCTCGGCGCGATTCTCTTTGCCCATGAGGAAATCAAAAAGATCGTGGCCTTTATCTCTGAAATCGAAGCCGAGGTCGGCAAGCAGAAGATGGAGCCCGTTGTCTATCATCCCGACGATGTGCTTGCCGAGAAGGTTCGCGCATTTGCCTTTGATAAGGTCGTCTGGTCGCTGGATACCTTTGATCGCTCGGAGCGCGAGGTGCGCGGCGAGCAGGTGAAGGCGGAGACCGTGGAAGCGTTCAAAGAAGAATATCCGGAATCCGGCAAGGACATCGGCGCGATTCTCTACACGCTCACCAAGGAAGTCGTTCGCGACAAGATCATCAATAAAAAGATTCGTCCCGACGGACGCGCGCAGGATGAGATTCGCCCCATTTGGAGCGAGGTCGGCATCTTTGGCCGTACGCACGGCAGCGCTGTCTTCACCCGCGGTCAGACGCAGGTTATGACCATCGCCACGCTTGGCACAATCTCGGAGGCGCAGTCCCTCGACGGACTCTCTCTGGAAGAGAGCAAGCGCTATATGCATCAGTATAATATGCCGCCGTACAGCACGGGCGAAGCAAAGCCCATGCGCGGCGTTGGTCGCCGCGAGATCGGCCACGGCGCTCTTGCGGAGCGTGCGCTCGAACCCGTTCTGCCGAGCGAAGCGGAGTTCCCGTACTGCATGCGTCTCGTGAGCGAGGTCATCAGCTCCAACGGCTCCACCTCGCAGGCCTCCATCTGCGCGAGCACGCTGGCGTTGCTGGATGCAGGCGTTCCGATTAAGAAGTCCGTCGCGGGCGTCGCGATGGGCCTCATCAAGGATGACAGCACCGGCAACATCGCTATCCTGACCGATATTCAGGGCCTTGAAGACTTCCTCGGCGACATGGACTTTAAGGTAGCGGGAACCAGAGATGGCATCACCGCCATCCAGATGGATATCAAGATCAAGGGCATCAACAAAGAGATCCTCACCCGCGCGCTGGAGCAGGCCCGCAAGGGACGCATGTTCATCCTGGATAAGATGGACGAAACCCTCCGTGAAGCACGCGCCGAGCTCTCGCCCTATGCGCCGCGCATCATCACCTTCAAGATCAACCCGGACAAAATCCGTGAGGTCATCGGCAGTGGCGGCAAGACGATCAATAAGATCATTGCCGATACCGGCGTGAAGATTGATATTGAGGATGACGGAACGGTCTACATCGCCTCTCCCGATTCGGCAGCGGCGGCGGAAGCCAAGCGCATCATCGATGGCATCGTCAAGGAAATCGAAGTGGGCGACGTGTACCTCGGCACCGTTGTCGGTATCAAGGACTTTGGTGCGTTCATCAACCTCAAGCCGGGCACAGACGGCCTGCTGCATATCTCCCGCATTGCCAACAAGCGCGTGGAGAAGGTGGAAGACGTGCTCTCCATGGGTGAGCAGGTGCTCGTTCGCGTCATCGACATCGACGCAAAGACCGGCAAAATCAGCCTGACCCGCAAGGATATGCTCCCGGCGGAGAAGGAATAAGTTCCGAAGCGAAGAGATATCATCGGGCGCGGCGGCAACGCCGCGCCTTTCATATGCGGAGCAATCCCTGTCGCATAGAGAATGAAATTGTGATAGAATACAACATTGTCAGCATCCTGCATAGGAAAGGGAAAAGATTATGATTCGCCAGACAAAGCTGCCAAACGGCATTCGATTGATTTATGAAAAAATGGAGCATGTACGCTCCGTTTCTATGGGCGTTTGGGTGGATACCGGCTCCGTGCGCGAAACGGAGGAGACGGCTGGCGCCTCGCATCTGATTGAGCATATGGTGTTCAAGGGAACCCAGCGCAGGGATGCCGAGCAGATTGCCATCGAGATGGATGCCGTTGGCGGCAATATCAATGCCTTTACGAGCAAGGAGAACACCTGCTTCTATGCCAAGGTGTTGGATGAGCATCTGGATTTGGTCTCCGATGTACTCTCGGATATTACCTTCCATAGCGTCTTTGACCCGGAGGAGCTCAAAAAGGAGCAGGGTGTCGTTCTAGAAGAGATTCTGATGAATGAGGACAGCCCGGAGGATCTCGCGAGTGAGGAGAGCAACATGCTCTTCTTTGGCGATGAACCGCTTGCAAGTCCCATATTAGGCTCCAAGGAGAGCGTACGTGCCTTTACGCGCGAAACACTCTTGGCTTATAAAAACGAGTTCTATGTGCCAAACAATATCGTCGTTGCTTGCGCGGGCAATTTTGAAGAATCCGCATTGATCGACTCTGTAACCCGCTGGTTTGACATTTCTGCCTGCGATCGGGAGACAAAGCCGATCTTGCAACGATATCCCGGCGGCAAAAAAGAGAAGTTTATTGAGAAGGACGTGGAGCAGGTTCATATCTGCCTGACACTTCCGGGCTTTGCGCGGGACAGCGAGGGACAATATCCGCTTGCCGTGCTTTCCAACATCATCGGCGGAAGTATGAGCTCGCGTCTATTCCAATCCATCCGTGAAAAACTCGGACTTGCCTATTCCGTCTATTCCTATCCGACGAGTTATACCGGCTGTGGCACGCTCACGCTTTATGCCGGAACGGGCGAGAAGCAGGCAAAAGAGGTGCTCTCGCGCATGATCGAGGAGATCGAACGTGTTCGAAAAGAGGGCGTGACAAAAGAGGAACTGACTCGCTGCCGCGATCAGCTCAAGGGCAGTTACCTGCTTGGCATGGAATCCAGCGGGTCGCGCATGAACGCGCTGGGTAAGACGCTGCTGTTACAAAAACGTGAATATAGTGAAGCGGAGACACTGCGCAGAATCGAATGTGTTACAATGGAGGATATTGAACGCATTCTTCCGGTCTGCCTTGACTTGAATGAAGCTAGCGCAGCGTTTGTCGGCCGCTTGAAAAAGAGCAAGGCATCGCTTTCAGAAGCACTCCGCTGATAGAAATACCCAAGCCGCGACTACTTGAATTCGAACCAAACGGAGGGAACCGCATTGGATAAACTGGATGTGATTTTTCAACTGCAGCAGTCGCTGGACGATGATATCGCCGCGCGCAGAAACTTGACCTATTCGCGCGAGGAATGGATGCAAAAAGAGGTGCTCGCCATGATTTCGGAGCTTTCCGAGGTGCTGGACGAGGTTAACTTCAAATGGTGGAAAAATCCAAAGCCGGTGGACGACGCGGCGCTCAAAGGCGAAATCGTTGACATTCTACATTTTTTTGTGAGTATGTGCCTCAAGAGCGGCATGACGGCAGAAGAGCTCTTTACGCTCTATAAAGCGAAGAATCAGGAGAATTTCGACCGCCAGTACGGCAGGTCTCAAAAGCATGGTTACGAGATTGGCGGTGATGTGAATGGCTAAATCCAAAATGCGGTTGACCGGCCGCTTTTTCGTGATGATTCTTGTTGTCGTTGG
>JAEWYV010000259.1 GCA_023458615.1 Bacillota bacterium | reverse complement strand
TGAAAGGGCGGTGTCTTGACCGCTTGACCACGGGGCCACTTCTGGTCGGGGTGAAAGGATTTGAACCTTCGGCCCCATGCTCCCAAAGCACGTGCGCTACCGGACTGCGCTACACCCCGAAGATGGCACGCACCGCTTTTCGCGACTTTCATAATATACAACAAGCTTATAAAATTGTCAACACGGAAAACACAAAAATCTTACTTTCGATTTGACAAAACATGCTATAATGAATCTCAGTTCATATGGAGAGTACTAACATGGAGAAAAAATCGCTTCAAGTAGCATCCCCGAACGGGGGAGATCGCCTTTACTATATTGAGACCTTCGGCTGTCAAATGAATGTAAGAGACAGCGAAACTGCTGCAGGATTGCTGGAAACATTGGGCTTTTCTCGCGGGGAAGACAAGGAAACCGCCGACCTGATTTTGTTTAACACCTGCTGTGTGCGAGATCACGCAGAGAAGCGCGTGTTTGGCAATATTGGCGCCCTCAAAGAGCTCAAGGATGAGAAACCAAACCTGATATTGGGTGTATTTGGCTGCATGATGCAGCAGCAGGAAGTAGCAGAAAAACTGTATAAACGATTCCCATTTGTGGATATTGCATTCGGAACCAACCTGCTTTCCCGACTGCCTCAATTTGTGGAAAGCGCGCAATCAGGCTCTAGAACGCTCGCAGTTGATGAGAATAATATTCAAATTGAGGACGACCTTCCCAGCATTCGAACCGGTAAGATTAACGCATTTGTTAATATAAACTATGGTTGCGACAATTATTGCACCTATTGCATTGTGCCATATGTGCGCGGAAGGGAGCGATCGCGCGATCCGCTGTCAGTGGTGGAAGAGTGTAAGAAACTGGTGGCAGAAGGGTATACCGAAATTACGCTTCTCGGACAAAACGTAAATTCTTATGGCAAGGATCTTGCGGATGCGTCGTTTGCAAAGTTGCTCAAATCTGTTTCCGAGGTTGAGGGACTCAAGCGCATTCGATTCATGACCTCACACCCGAAGGATTTAACCGACGAAATGATCGAAGCCATGGCAACTTTGCCAAGCATCTGCCATCATGTTCATCTGCCGATGCAGAGTGGATCCAATGAAATTTTGCATCAAATGAACCGTAAATACACGCGAGAGCGATATCTGGAAATCGTCAAAAAACTGCATGCCGCCATGAACGATGTGGAGCTTACGACAGATATCATCGTAGGATTTCCAGGTGAATCGGAGGAGAATTTTCTCCAAACGCTTGATTTGGTGGAGCAAGTGGGTTTTGCATCGGCATTCACCTTCAAGTATTCGCCTCGCAAAGGAACACGCGCGGCGACGATGGAAGATCAAGTGCCGGATGTCGTGAAGCGTGACCGCTTGCAGCGGCTCAATGCCCTGCAAGAGCGAAAGGCATTTGAAAATAATGAGAAATATATTGGTCAAATTGGCATTGTACATGTAGAGGACTGCGACACACGAAAAGAGCCCGTGTGTTATGGCAAGTTTTCCAATTTTAAAATGGTTTACTTCCCGGGAACACCCGATTTGATCGGACAATATGTACCGGTTCGAATTACAAATGTAAGAAAGAATTCGCTATTTGGCAAACTGGAGGAAAATGTATGATTGAATTAGCAAGAGAACTCGGGCTGGCGCTTGCCAACTCTTCAGAATTTATTTGTATGAAGCAGGCGCAGAGCGCCTTTGAGCAAAACGAGGCGATCGGCGCGCTCATGACGGAGCTCAATGAAAAGCGTGACAGGCTCATCGGAATATTAACGAGCGACGAAGAGAACGATATTGAGGCGGTTTCCCTGACCAATGATATCGATCGCCTAGAAGTGCAGCTCAAAGAAAGCCCGCTCTATAGCGATCTTGTCGCCACCCAGTCTGCGTTCTCAACGCTGCTCACAGCGGTGAATGACGAAATCAATGCCTGTATTGGCGCTGAAACCAGCGCAAGCAGCGGTTGCAACGGAGACTGCGGCGGCTGCGGCGGTTGCAAACACTAACACCAGCGGAGGGACGAATGCCTGCTTCGATGACGCCGATGATGCGGCAATATCTCGAGCTAAAAGAAAAATATAGCGATTGCTTGTTGTTTTTTCGTCTGGGAGACTTCTATGAGATGTTCTTTGAAGACGCAAAAACCGCCGCAAAAGAGCTGGACCTCGTTCTTACCGGCCGCGACTGCGGGTTGAGCGAACGCGCCCCGATGTGCGGCGTTCCTTATCATGCGGTTGATAACTATATCGCCAAACTCATTGAAAAGGGATATAAAGTTGCCGTCTGCGAACAGATGGAGGATCCAACACAAGCAAAAGGTCTCGTGGAACGGGATGTTATCCGCATCATCACGCCTGGTACGGTCATTGAAGATCGCATGCTGGAAGAGGGGCAGAATAGTTATATTGCCTCCATCTCAATCGGAGAGAGCATCATTGGCTTGGCCTATGCGGATGTTTCGACTGGGGAATTCTACTTATTGCAGTTGGATGGAAAACAACCGGCGGTTGCGCTGCTGGATGAGCTGGAACGCATTCGTCCGCGCGAGATTATAGCTGAGCCATCCCTGTTTTTGCAGCAACTGTTGGCACGGCAGATTTCATCTGCTTACTATTTGGAGCAATATGGAGCCGGCGCATTTCTGCCGGAGAACGCTAGAGATGTTTTGAAGCGACATTTCAACGTGAGTTCACTCGCTGGCTTTGGTGCGGACGATGCGCCCTATGCCGTCTCTGCCGCTGGCGCGCTGATGCGCTATCTCGACGAAACACAGAAAAATGCGCTGTCCCATATCAATGGGATGCGCCTGCTGAATCGAAGCAGCTATATGGTTCTAGACGCAACCACACGGCGAAATCTGGAATTGACACAGCCGCTCCGTTACGGCGCAAATAAGAAAAACACACTCCTGCATCTTCTGGATCAGGCGAAAACCGGTATGGGTGGCCGAATGCTGCGGGATTGGATCGACCGCCCACTCCAATCGATCGAAGAAATTGAGCGTCGGCTCGATGCAGTAGGGGAACTGAAGGACAATCTCACGCAGCGCAAACAACTCCAAGAGTTGCTGCATGGTATGTATGACATCGAGCGGCTTTGCAGCAAAATTGTTTACGGCACCGTGAACGCAAGGGACTGTGTAGCGCTGATCTTGACCTTGGAGAGAATTCCGCTTATCAAAGAAACGATCCGTAGCAGCAGCTCTGCTGCGCTTCAGGATATCTCTCGCGATCTGGATGAGATGGCGGATATCTTATCTTTACTGATGAACGCGATTGTAGATGAGCCTCCTTCGAACCTAAAGGAAGGCGGCTTCATCCGAACAGGCTACAACGCTGAGGTGGATGAACTTCGCAGCATCGCGGAAAATTCGCAGGCGTGGCTTGAGCAGTTTGAAGCAAACGAGCGCGAAAGTACCAAGATCAAATCCTTACGTGTGAGCTATAATCGGGTATTTGGCTACTATATCGAAGTGACCAAGTCCTACCTTGCACAGGTGCCTTATGAATATGAGCGCAAGCAGACGCTTGCCAATGCCGAGCGCTATGTAACACCAGAACTCAAGGAGATGGAGCAGAAAATCCTTGGCGCCAAGGATCGCCTCATCGCATTGGAAGCAGAGCTCTTTTCCGCGATTCGTGAAGTATTGCTCAACTGCACCGGCAGGCTTCAGCTCAACGGCGCATGGATTGCAGAGTTAGACGCCTATGTGTCTCTTTCCGAAGTTGCTTCCAACAATGGGTATCAACGCCCGAATTTAAACCAGCAGGGACGAATCAAAATCATCAACGGACGGCATCCCGTCATTGAGCGCGCGATGAAGGATCCGTTTGTGCCGAACGATGTTCTGCTCAACCGTACCGATGACCGGTTGTTGATCATTACGGGTCCCAACATGGCCGGAAAAAGCACCTACATGCGTCAAACAGCACTGATTGCGCTCATGGCGCATATCGGTTCGTTTGTCCCGGCAACAGAGGCGGATATCTGCATCATCGATCGAATCTTTACGCGTATCGGCGCAAGTGACGATCTTTCCTCCGGGCAGAGTACGTTTATGGTGGAGATGAGTGAGGTTGCCAATATTTTGCATAATGCAAGTGCAAACAGCCTCCTCATTCTTGATGAAATCGGGCGAGGTACGAGCACCTTTGATGGGCTCAGCATCGCCTGGTCGATACTGGAATACATTGCCGATGCAAAGCGCTGTGGCGCCAAGGCGCTGTTTGCAACGCATTATCATGAACTCACCGAGTTGGAAGGCGAACTCTCCGGTGTGAAGAATTTTCGTGTCACTGTTCGGGAGATCGGCGAAGATATCGTGTTTTTACGAAAGATCGTTCGCGGCGGGGCAGATCAGAGCTTCGGTATTCAGGTTGCCCGTCTTGCAGGCTTGCCGGAAGCCGTGCTCACACGTGCCAAGGAGATATTAGAAAGATTGGAAACGGCGGATATTGCCGCAAAGCGCGAACCGGCAAAAATAGAGATCAGCGTACAACCTTCATTGCTTGATGAGAGCAGGGAAGAGAGTGCTCTTCGCATTCTAAAAGAGATGGACGTCAATCACCTGACGCCACTGGAAGCACTCAATCAACTCTTCGCGCTGCATGCCATGCTGAAATAATAACGGAGAACATTTATGCCCAAGGTACATGTGCTTCCACCAAGAATTGCAAATCAAATTGCCGCAGGCGAGGTTGTTGAGCGGCCTAGTTCGGTTGTCAAAGAACTTGTTGAAAACTCCATTGATGCGGGTGCGACCAATATCACCATTGAAATTGAAAACGGCGGAGTCGATTGTATCCGTATCATTGACAACGGCAGCGGAATTGCCGATGACGACTGCGAAACCGCATTTTTAAGGCATGCCACGAGCAAAATTTCGACAGCAAATGACCTGTTCTCTATTCGGTCACTCGGCTTTCGTGGGGAGGCATTGGCTTCTATCGCGGCGGTAGCCCGCGTTACCCTGCAAACGCAAACCGAAGAGGACGATTTGGGCACATTGATTCGTTATGAGGGCGGAGAACTTTTAGAGCACCGGCGTGTCGCTGGAACGCGCGGCACGAGCATTGAGGTGAAAAACCTTTTTTACAATGTTCCCGCGCGATTGAAATTCATCAAGAGCAGCCGCGCAGAAAGCGCTGCTATCGGTGATTATGTTGCAAGGCTGATCCTTTCTGCGCCGCAGATCTCCGTGCACTATATCAGCGGCGGAAAAACAGTCTATCGCTCTACGGGGAATGCAAGTGCAAAGGATGCGCTTGTCTCGGTCTATGGTATCAGTACAGAACGCCAGATTTGTCCCGTTTCGTTTGATGATGGTTATTTGAAGATTACCGGATTTGTCGGCGTTCCAGATCTTGCGCGTGCCAATCGGTCCGGTCAGACATTTTTACTCAATGGACGCATCATTCGCTCCAATTCGCTGAGTAATGCGCTTTCACGATCGTTTGATACGCGTGTCCTGATTGGTCGCTTTCCATTCGCTGTTCTATACTTAAGCATTGCGTATGCGGAGGTGGACGTCAACGTGCACCCCGCAAAGCTGGAGGTGCGCTTTACCGATGAGCAGCGCGTTAGTAGAAGCGTTGTCGTTGCATGCTCGGAGGCACTGATTCGCAGTTATGTCCCGACCATGGAATTACGTGAGAGCTCCGAGGAACAGCAGCCACGGTTTGAGCAGGATCTTCTTGAGCAGAATCGGGAACCGGCCATTCAGCAAGCCCGGATCGACTTGCGTACGCCGGTTCCGCAACCCAGCGGTACACTACGCGAGAGCGGGTATGTCGGCCTGCCGCCGCGGGTGCCAACCTATCGAGTGCCAAGTCGCGAACCAGAACCCCAGATGCGACAGGAACCAATCTTTCTCTCAAAGACCATTGAGTCATTTGACAATCCATATCACATCATCGGTTGTGCATTTGATACCTATTGGTATGTGCAGCAGGGGGAGAACGTTTATTGCATCGATCAGCACGCGGCGCACGAGCGCTTGTTATACGATGCTCTAATGGCGCGAAGCGTCGCTGTTGTCTCCCAATCGCTTTTTTTGCCAGAAGATGTCCGTTTGCTGCCCAGTGAATCGGATGTTTTCCTAACAAGTAGAGAGGAACTTGAGCGCTTTGGCTTTGTCTTTTCGGACGCAGGGGAAACAAGCGTGACCCTGCTCGCTGTTCCGCAGATAAACGGTTCCGCTTTAAAAGGAGCGTTTTTACATGATGTTCTGGAGTTTCTCTCCGGTTCAGATGAAGTACGTCCAAACGATTGGTTTCGCGACGCAATCGCGCAATCCGCCTGTAAACACGCGGTAAAAGCGGGGGAGCGGCTGAGCCATGACGAAATCAGGCAATTATTGGAGAAGATTCGCGAGCAGGACACACTCTTAACCTGCCCGCATGGGCGCCCGGTTGCGGTGCGCTTTACAAAAACGGACATCGAGAAGATGTTCAAACGTGTTTTATAAACTCTATGGAAGCACAGTCAATCAGGCAAAGAATCGTCTGCATCGTCGGGCCAACCGCCTGTCATAAAACCGAATTATCCATCGAGCTTGCAAAGCGTGTGGACGGAGAGATTATCTCCGCCGATTCCGTGCAAGTTTATTATGGCATGGATATCGGCTCTGCTAAGCCATTGGCACAAGAACGGCAGGGGATACCGCATCATTTGATTGACTGTTTGCCAATCAATACGCCGGATTTTTCGGTTTCGATGTTTCGCGAGATGGCGTCGAATGCCATACTTGAAGTAAATGCGCGTCAGCATGTTCCAATCATCGTTGGCGGCAGCGGGCTCTATGTCAATTCGTTGACCTATCCGTTGGGATTTGCCATACCCAGAGATGATTCGATTCGAGAGAAAATCGCTCAGCAATATGACTTGGATCCGTCAAAAGCCTATGCGCGTCTGGCTATTGTTGATCCGGATTGCGCAGCTCGCCTCCACGTCAATGACAAAAAGCGTATTGTTCGCGCTCTAGAGGTGTTTGACTGTTCTGGACGGCCGCTCTCCTCGTATGGTGCAGATTTTCAAAACAACGCAGGGGAGCAGGCACCATTTGAAGCAATGCTTATCGGACTGAACATGGAGCGCGATCAGCTTTATGCGCGTATCAATTTGCGCGTAGATTGCATGATGCAGGCAGGTCTATTGAATGAAGCTCGAAAAATATATGACGCGCACTATGATAAGAATCTTTCGGCAATGCGCTCCATCGGATATCAGCAGCTCTTTGCCTACTTTGATGGAAGTTGCACGTTGGAGGCGGCAGTAGAGCAGATTAAGCTTGATACACGGCACTTTGCCAAACGCCAACTCACCTGGTTTCGCCGCGA
This sequence comes from Bacillota bacterium, assembly GCA_023458615.1. GTDB lineage: Bacteria > Bacillota > Clostridia > Christensenellales > CAG-138 > UBA7703. The sequence goes on along the minus strand of JAEWYV010000259.1, from coordinate 2,095 downwards.
TTCTCGCATTCGTTGGCATGATGTAACCGATTGGGACAATTGTAAGCCGGGGTTAATCGAATCTTTAACCGAAGATTCAGTTCATTGGATGAAAGGATTGAACGAATGATGGAGATTTCTAACCGCGCAAGAGAGCTGGTTTGGAGCGCGGAACAGTATTGTAAGGATGTGTTTCGACGGGTCGATGCTATCGAGATGGTGAATCAACAACGCGTCCTGGAAGCGTTTTGGGCTGAACGCGTCAGCACACGCCATTTTGCGCCAACCACCGGATATGGCTATGATGACATCGGGAGGGATACGCTTGACCGTGTCTTTGCGCATGCGCTTCAGTCTGAAAAGGCACTGGTACGCCCGCAATTCGTTAACGGCACACACGCGATCTTTACTGCGCTTGCTGGCATTGTTGAGCCAGGCGATCATATTGTCTCTATTACGGGTGATCCATATGACACGCTACTAGAGGCGATCGGCACACGGGGAGATGCGCCAAATTCACTCAAGCGGATGGGTGTTACGTTTTCGGCAATCCCGTTAACGCAGAACAATGAGATTGACCTGCCCGCATTGGAACAATTATCCAATACGCAAATACGCGTGATCTATGCTCAGCGCTCACGCGGATATGCTTGGCGTGAGGCAATCTCGATGGCGCAGTTTAAGATTGCATTGGATCGTGTTCATGTGCTTTTCCCGCATGCCGTCGTCTTAATCGACAACTGCTATGGCGAATTTGTAGAAGCTACTGAGCCAACGCTGCAAGGTGCAGACCTGATTGCCGGTTCGTTGATTAAAAATCCGGGTGGCGGATTAGCGCCAACCGGCGGGTATATCGCCGGTCGTGCGGAGTTGATTGACCGTATTGCGCAGCGCCTGACCGTTCCCGGCATGGGAGCTGAAGTCGGTTCCTATGCGGGCGATTACAGGCTGTTTTATCAAGGCTTGTTCTTAGCGCCTCATGTAACGGCACAATGCGTAAAAGGTGCGGTTTTGTTCGCGCGTGTATTTGAGCAACTGAATTTACTCACCATGCCGCTCTATGATGCGATCCGTTCCGATATCATTCAAGCCGTACAGTTCCCAGATGCCGATTCACTTGTCGCTTTTTGCCGGAGCATACAAAAAGCGGCTCCGGTGGACAGCTTTGTGTCTCCGGAGCCGTGGGATATGCCTGGTTATGAAGATCAGGTTGTTATGGCGGCAGGCGCATTTGTGCAGGGAGCGACGACTGAATTGAGTGCGGATGGACCCATCCGCGCGCCGTATACAGCCTATTTGCAGGGTTCGCTGACCTATGCGCATGCAAGGATCGCCTGCATGCTCGCCTGTGGCGAGCTGATTCGCCAAGGGCTGTAAAAAAGCGACTAAATAGTACGTAACAGGCCAATCACCTTGCCGGAGATCTCCACGTCCTCATAGGCAACGTAAATCGGTTCAAATAGCTCATTTTCCGGCTGGAGACGAATCCGCTCTTTTTCACGGAAAAACCGCTTTACGGTTGCGCTTTCGCCGTTGACACGTGCAACCACGATATCTCCGTTGGTGCAGGCGCAGTTGTGGTTAACGACGAGGATATCCCCGTCCCGAATGCCCGCATCGCGCATACTCTCGCCATCTACGCGGAGCATATAGACCTCTTCCGGCTCTTTTCCATGCATGAGCACGTCCGGCAGGGGAAAGGCATCCTCAATATTCTCCGTTGCCAGCATAGGAACACCTGCTGCTACGCGACCGATGAGTGGAACAGCATAAGGCTTTTCTTCCAAACGGTCCGGCAGATTCTCCGTGTTGACAAAAACGGCGCGCTGCTTGGAGGGATCACGCGTGATAAGCCCTTTTTTCTCAAGGTTTCTTAAGTGTGTGTGTACCGTAGCTGTTGATTTCAGCCCAACTGCGGCGCATATTTCACGAACCGAGGGGGGATAGGCGTGTTCCTCGGTAAACGAAATCATGTACTCTAAGATAACCTGCTGAGGATCGGAAAGCTTTTTCATGAGAACAAACAACCTCCGTTTGCGCATTAACCATCCTAAAATAAGGGGGTTAAGCACCCGAAATAACCATACTAACTCAAATTCAGGCGCTTGACTTTAGC
>JAEWYV010000258.1 GCA_023458615.1 Bacillota bacterium | reverse complement strand
ATGCGCTCCGCGGCATAGCGCCATTTTGCATCTTCATAGTCTGACGGGGCGCATTCCTCCAGAGCGAAGGCAACGGCGATGCGGTCGGCTATTTGCCCGACCTCCATGATACCACATTCGATATCCTCGGATAGAACCGTTTTGTCCGGATAGATTTCGTCCCATTGGTGGATCCCCTGCGCATCCATGCTCCGCGTGGCTGCCTGAAACAGCGCCAGAAGCTCCGGCAGGTCTTTTCGAGAGGCAAAAGAAAAGTCCATAGTTCCTCCGAAATCCGTTCGATACATGCATTATACCGCAGATCATACAAAAACGGTGCAAAATTGCGCGAAATTGATCGCATAAAAATCTAAAAAAACGCATGACTATGCAGGATGACGCCATTACCAACCTACATGGGAGCGTCAAAAGGATATGGCACAATTGTTCGATAAAACCGCATAAAATCTGATAAAATTGTGCGCGACTTTACTTTTCTGTGAATTTTCTGTTGACTTTATGCGTGCATATATGTTTATATATAATATAAATGCTTGATCAGTAGATTGAGTCTCTATACGCGAACACATCGGGCGTATTAACGTACGCCCGAAACGATTGTTCCGCAGCCTTTTTACAACAGATTCGCTTGGCGGTTCTGTGGCAGGGGGTGGCGGGTGGGGGATTCGGCTACTGGATAAAGCGCCGTCTAGATGATCCGATCGGATCAAATTCGCTGGAGGTGCTCTGGTTAAAAATGTTATTTGGTGGTATTAAGAGATGTTGAAATACTTACTCAAGCGCATCTTATCGGCAATCCTTGCTGTATTCATCCTCATTACAGCAACGTTTTTCCTGATGCATATGGTGCCGGGCAGCCCGTTCCTTTCGGAACGTATGACGCCGCAGGTTAAGGCAAACCTCGAAAAGAAGTACGGCCTTGACAAGCCGCTCATTACACAGTTTGGCATCTATCTCGAACGGCTTGCCGATGGCGACATGGGCACCTCGCTCCAGAAAAAAGGTCGTACGGTGACCGGCATTATCGAAGAAAAGTTCCCATACTCTGCGACGCTTGGCATCTTTGCGATCATGCTTGCCGTCGCCGTTGGCATACCACTTGGTGCGCTTGCCGCAATCAAGCACGAAAAACTGGTCGATCGCTTGGTCATGCTCTTTACAACGATCTTTATCTCAGTGCCGGGGTTTGTCTTTGGTACTTTGCTATTGGTGCTTTTCTGCGCAATTTTGAAAATTGCACCTGCGACCTGGAGCAATTCCTTTGGCAACTATGTGCTCCCCGTGATTGCGCTTTCGTTTTACCCGATTTGCTACATCACAAAGCTGACGCGCTCCTCCATGCTCGAAACCCTCGGACAGGACTATATTAAAACGGCGCATGCAAAGGGACTCTCCGCGGCGAAGGTCAACTTCAAACACGCGTTAAAAAACTCCCTCATCCCGGTTATCTCCTATATCGGACCGCTCACGGCGTTCCTGATCACCGGTACTTTCGCGGTTGAAAAACTGTTCAGCGTTCCCGGCCTCGGTCGATTCTTTGTGGACAGTGTATCCAACCGTGACTATCCGGTCATCATGGGTACGACAATCTTTCTTGGGTGCATCATGGTATTGATGAATCTCGTGGTAGATGTCATCTATAGCTTCGTTGACCCGAGAATCAAGTTGCAGTAAGCGAGGCGGAGATGAATAATATGGACGAAAAAATGAACAAGCCCAGTCTGAGACTCAATCCGCTCAGCATGCATGTTAACCCCGAACTGTTTGAGAAGGCGACCGAAGAGGAGAAGGCGGAACTAGTGGTCATCCGCCAGGGTACCTCCCTTTGGAAGGACGCTATGCGGCGCTTCCGCAAAAATAAATTCGCGATGGTAGCGCTGGTGCTCATCGTGATGCTGTTCCTCTTTGCGTTTGTCGGGCCGTTGCTCTCGCCCTATAAATACGATCAGTTTAATGCCGGACAGGAAGATCAGGCCCCGAACGCCATGCATCCCTTCGGAACCGATCGGTTCGGGCGCGATTTGCTCGTGCGAAACATGTACGGCGCGCGAATATCGCTATCCATCGGTGTGATCGCTGCGGTGCTCACGCTGGTCATCGGCTCTCTTTACGGCTCCATCAGCGGCTTTGCCGGAGGAAAGACAGATAACATCATGATGCGTATCATCGACGTTATCTATTCACTGCCAGACCTATTGGTGGTTATTCTATTATCGGCAACGCTAAAAGGTCCCTTGGAGAAGATACTGGAGAACAGTCATGTGCTCTCCGGCATCAGCGAGCTTGGTCCGGCATTCTTCTCGATGCTGATCGTGTTTGCGTTGATGTACTGGGGCACGATGGCGCGTATTGTGCGCGGCGAGGTGCTGCGCATCAAAGAACAGGAGTATGTACTTGCGGCGCGCGCGCTCGGCGCCAAGTCCGGGCGAATCATTCGCCAGCATGTGCTGCCCAACTGCATCGGCCCGATTATTGTGACGGCCACGCTGCAGATTCCATCCGCAATTTTCACCGAATCGTTTTTGAGCTTCATCGGGCTCGGCATTTCGGCGCCACTGGCGTCGCTCGGTTCCATGGTTACGGACGCACTGCAGGGCGTGTATACGTTCCCGTCCCGCGTTGTGTTTCCGTCCGTGATCATCGCGTTGATCATCCTAGCGTTTAATACGGTGGGCGATGCGCTGCGCGACGTGCTGGATCCCAGAATGAAGAAATGAGGTGCGGACTTGGAAAACAAGCATTTAATTGATATTAAAGATTTACGGGTTTCGTTCTTTACCCCCGGCGGCGAGGTACAGGCTGTTCGCGGTATCTCGTGGTTTCTGGACGAAGGGGAAGCCCTTGGCATCGTTGGCGAATCCGGCAGCGGGAAATCCGTCTCTGTCTATGCCATCATGCGTCTGCTGCAATCACCCGGTCGTGTCGTCGGCGGATCGATTTCATTCAACGGCGTCGATATTCTCAGTCTATCTGAGCCGGAGATGCGGAATATTCGCGGGAATGATATCGCGATGATATTCCAGGATCCGATGACATCGCTCAACCCGGTTTATACGGTTGGCGACCAGATCTGCGAACCGCTGAAGCTGCACCTGAAGATGAGTGATGCAGACGCGATGAAGCGCGCGGAAGAGCTGTTGGGCATGGTTGGCATCCCCAGCCCGAAGCGCCGCCTCAAGCAATATCCCTTTGAGTTTTCCGGCGGTATGCGTCAGCGGGCAATGATCTCCATGGCGCTTGCCTGCGAACCCAAACTGCTCATTGCCGACGAGCCGACCACCGCGTTGGATGTGACCATTCAAGCGCAGATTCTGGAGATCATGAAGGATCTCAAGAAACAGCGCAACATGAGCATTGTGCTCATCACGCATGATCTGGGCATCGTCTCCGACATCTGCAATAAGATCATCATTATGTATGGCGGCGAGATCATGGAGTTTGGCCCCATTGAGAGCCTCTCTGAAAATCCGAGCCATCCCTACACCAACGGACTGCTCAATTCGCTGCCAAAGATCGACAAGGATGTCAGCGAACCGCTCACGCCAATTGAAGGCGCGCCCGTCGATTTGATGCATCCGCCGGCCGGTTGCCCGTTTGCACCAAGATGCGAACACTGCATGAAGGTTTGCCTCACCGAGAAGCCGCCGTATTTCGAGATGGGCCAGGGGCATTACTCGGCGTGCTGGCTCCACTACGAGCGGAAGGAATCATGATCCATGGATAAACTGCTGGAAATTCAAAATTTAAAGAAATATTTCACGGTGAAGGGCGAGAGCAAAGACCATAACAAGCTTCGCGCTGTGGACGATATTTCGTTTGATATCTTCAAAGGTGAAACGCTTGGTCTGGTTGGTGAATCCGGTAGCGGAAAGACCACAGCGGGACGCACCCTGCTCCGACTCTATGAGCCGACTGCCGGAAAGATCATCTACGACGGCAAGGACATCACCTGCGTTCCGATGCAGGCCTATCGCCG
>JAEWYV010000257.1 GCA_023458615.1 Bacillota bacterium | reverse complement strand
GACGCCGCCTCATGCGGCGCGTTTTTGCTCGGCGCTTCGGCAGACACCGCGCTGGAACTCTTAAAGGAACGCATGTTGCTTGCGCGGGATGTCATCTCCGCTGTACGGCAAACGATTCAGGGAATATAACAACTCAAGCGCAATCAAAAAGCAGCACCGGCATTTGCAGGTGCTGCTCTGTTGTGCTTCTCCTGATTCGGTCTTGTTTCAACTCAATCTTTCGTGTAGACGCGCGGGACGCGCTCCGAAATACTCAACAAAATTTCATAACTGATGGTTCCGGCCTTTTGTGCTAACTCGTCCGCCGTAATGGACTCTTTTCCCTGTGCGCCGAGCAGAACCACATCGTCGCCCACAGCAGCATCGGGAATCTCCGTTAGGTCAATCATCATCTGATCCATGCAGATGGTGCCGATCTGCCGCGCGCGGTGCCCGTGCACGAGCACATCCGCTTTGCCGGAGAGGCAACGCTTATATCCGTCTCCATAACCAACCGCAACGGTGCCGACCACCATATCGCAAGGCGTGACAAATTTTAGCCCGTAGCTGACGCCCTCGCCCGCCGGAATGGTCTTGATATGCGTGATATATGCGTGCCAGCTCATGACGGGGTGCAGGTCGATGCCCGCGACTGCGTGTCCGGCAGGATGACAGCCATACATGGCAATGCCGCCGCGCACCATATCAAACTGCGCCTCGGGGATATGGAGCGCCGCCGCGCTGTTGCTCGCGTGCAAGATGGGATGCAGGCCGTTTTGCCGCGCAATCTCCACATATCGGCGGAAACGATCCGCCTGTTGCAGTGTAAAGGCGGTGTCCTCCAGCTCGGATACGGCAAAATGCGTAAATAAGCCGTCCAACACTAAATTTGGGCAGCGCTTAAGCAATAGAATCGCCTCGGTAAACGCCGCCTCGCTGGTAAAGCCGATGCGGTTCATGCCCGTGTCGGCTTTGATGTGTACGCGGCATGTCATGCCGAGTTTAGCCGCATGCGTTTGCAGCAGCTGCAGCGTCTCTACAGTAAATACCGTCGGCATCAAGCCGTGGCGAATCACATCGTCCATATGGTCTTCATCTGTCGCACCAAGCAACAGAATCGGCGCGGTGATACCCGCGAGGCGAAGTCGGACGCCCTCCTCGGCAAATGCAACGCCAAGATAGGCGGCCCCGCTCTCCAGCGCGCAGTTTGCAACCGCCTCCATGCCGTGACCATAGGCGTTTGCCTTGACGACGGCGAGGTATTTTGTCTCCGGTTTCAGGCGCGAGCGGATCAATTCAATATTATGCCGGATGCTGGCAAGGGAAATAGAAGCATAGGTTGAACGCATTTGGATTACGCCTCCCGTTTACGAGAATCGTGCACGATTCTGCCGTTGATGAGCGTGAGCACGCAGTGGGTTTTATAGTCGAAGGGATGCCCGTCAAAGACCGCGATGTCCGCATCTTTTCCGGCCTCCAGCGTGCCAACGCGGTCGGATATACCAACGATTTCAGCGGCATAGCGGGTGATGGAGCGAAGTGCGGTCTCCTCGCTGAGACCTTCGCGCACGGCAAGACCCGCCTGTACGGGTAAAAACTGAATTGGGATGACGGGGTGATCGGTCATCATCGCAAACCGGATGCCCGCCTCTTCCAGAATGCGTGGCGCAGAGAAGCTGAGGTTTTTCAGCTCAATCTTGCTGCGTTCCGAGAGCAGAGGCCCAATGATGATTCCTGCGCTCTGTTCTACGAGGCGATCTTTGAGCACATCTGTAATGAGATATCCTTCGGTGCAGTGGTCGATGGTCACCTTAAGGTTGAATTCCTTGGCAAGCCGCAGGCCGGTTAAAATGTCGTCCGCGCGGTGCGCGTGAATTTTGAGTGTAAGCTCGCGGTTGATAACGGGAAGCAGCGCCTCCATTGCAATGTCTTTATCCGGCTTATCTTCCTCTTTGGCCATGCCCTTTTGATACTCGATTGCATCGGTCATGGTGGAGCGAAATAGAGACGCAATTGCCATGCGAGTCGTCGGTGCCACCTTTTTCTCGGAATAGACCGCTTTCGGGTTTTCGCCCGTGGCGGCTTTCATGGCGATGGGGTCGCGTAAGGTCATCTCCTCAATGCTGCGGCCATAGGTTTTCAGCGCGGCGAACTGCCCGCCGATGACATTTGCGCTGCCGGGGCCGGTGACAACGGTGGTAACGCCGCCCTCGCGCGCTTCGCGGAAACACGGGTCAAAGGGGTTGAGCCCATCCACCGCGCGGAGTTCCGGTGTGATAGGATCGGTCATCTCGTTTCCGTCTGAACCCTCCTCGCCCATGCCGTCTTCCCACATGCCGATGTGGCAATGCGCATCGATTAGACCGGGCAGCACAAAGCGCCCGTTAAGTTCAACGACCTCTGCGTTTTCCGCGGAAAGCGAGGGGCCAACAGCGACGATGGTTCCGTTATCAACTAATATATCGCCTATGAAGGCGTCCTTGGTCATGGTATGGATCAGTCCGTTTTTGAGTAGCAGCATATCATTCTCCCGTCGTTAGAAGTGCAAATCATAGCAATCTATTTTAACATATCATACACAAAATGCATGCATTTTTCAAAGTTGGATTGCATATTCAAGTAGCAGCCCGATCATAGAGGAATCTTGCCATCATGATTTGACCGAACCATACGCGTATGATACACTACTGTATTGGGTGTATATCCACAAAAGCTGAAGATGGAACGGAAAAAACATTGGATCAAACAGCATTTAACCACATTCTCTCCCGCGTGGAAAAACCCGCGCGCTATATTGGCGGAGAATGGAACAGTATTGTAAAAGAAGAGGCGGATCTCCGCTTTGCGTTACTATTTCCCGATGTGTATGAGATCGGCATGTCGCACCTTGGCTCCCGCATTCTCTATCATGCATTGAACAGCACGGAGGGCGTTGCGTGCGAGCGCGCGTTTGCGCCCTGGCCGGATATGGAGCAGGTGCTTCGGGAAGAGCATATGCCGCTATTTTCGCTGGAAACCAAGCGTCCGCTTGGCGAGTTTGATGTAATTGGATTCTCGCTGCTATACGAGATGTGCTATACCAACATCCTGCAGATGCTGGATTTGAGTAATCTCGCGTCGCTGGCAAAGGATCGAAAAGAGACCGACCCGCTCGTGATCTGCGGCGGTCCCTGCGTCTGCAACCCTGCGCCGATCGCCCCGTTTATGGATGCGGTGCTCATTGGTGATGGCGAGGAGATGACGCTGGAGGTGGTCGAGGCCGTCCGCCGCGCAAAACGCGAAGGAATGGGTAAAGCGGCGCTTCTCAAGACGCTTTCGAGCATCCGCGGGGTCTATATCCCCTCGATGAAAACGGACGAAACCACCGTTGTGCGCGCGATCGTGCGGGATCTGGACAAGGCACCGTTCACGGGCGAGCCCATCGTACCATATCTGAATATCGTGCATGACCGTGTCGCGCTGGAGGTTATGCGCGGTTGCACGCGCGGCTGCCGCTTCTGCCAGGCGGGGTATATCTATCGCCCGATTCGCGA
>JAEWYV010000256.1 GCA_023458615.1 Bacillota bacterium | reverse complement strand
GGCGATTCGCTCGCGCTCTACAATCGCGGGCGGCAGTATCCCGAGATGATTGCCAACAACCTCACCAGCATCGCGCTTTCGGTGCTGTTTCCCGCCTATTCCGCGCATCAGGACGACAATGTCCGCGTGCGCGAGATGGTGCGAAAGACAAACCGCTCCACAGCGCTGATGATATTTCCCATGATGGCGGGGCTTGCCGCCGTCGCAACCCCGTTTGTGCGCGTGCTGCTCACGGAGCAATGGGTGCCGAGCGTGCCGTATATGCAGCTCATGTGCATCGTCTACGCGCTCTATCCTGTGGAGGCGACCGATTTGCAGGCGATTAACGCGCTGGGGCGCAGCGATCTTTACCTCAAGACCGAGATTATCAAGAAGATATTCGGCATCCTTGCGCTCGCCGTCTCCGTCTTTGCCTTCTCCACGCCGCTTGCCATCGCCTGGGCGGTGGTCGCCACGGCGGTGTTCTCCATGCTGATCACCATGATCTACATGAAGGCGCTCTTTGGCTACGGCTGGGGACAGCAGATTTGGGATATGACGCCGCCGATTCTGCTCTCCGCCGTGATGTGGGGTGTGGTGTATCTCGTGTCGCTCATCGGCATCCCCGACCTGCCGAAGATGATTCTGGAGATCATCTGCGGGGTTGCGGTTTATGTCGCAATGGCGGTATTATTGAAGTTGGAGAGCTTCACCTATCTCTGGCAGTCCATGAAAGTGTATCTCAACAAGCGAAAAGAGAGACGCGCGGGGGAGGCCGAGGACCGGACAGAAGCCGAAGAGCAGGCAAACTCCGAAGAAGAACCGAAGGAATAAGTGCCGGTGATTTTCTTTACCGGGTGTGACAGCATAGAAGGGAACGAAAAGCGTATGAAACTGGCGGTTGCCGGAACAGGATATGTCGGCCTCGTGGCGGGCGTTTGCTTCGCGGAAAAGGGGCATTCGGTCACCTGTGTGGATGTGGACGAGGAGAAACTCGCGTTGATGCGCGCCGGCGTGTCGCCGATTTATGAGGCGGGGCTGGAGGAGCTGCTCCAAAAGAACATTGCCGCGGGTCGGCTGTTTTTCACGAGCGATTATAAGAGCGCCTATTCGGATGCGGACGCGGTGTTCATCGGCGTTGGTACGCCGGAGAAGCCGGACGGCAGCGCGAACCTGAGCTATATTGCTGAGGTTTGCCGCCAGGTTGCGCAGTGCGTCACGCACGACTGTCTCGTTGTGGTAAAATCCACCGTTCCGGTCGGAACCAACGACAAGGTGGAACAATTCATCAAGGATAACCTCGCGCGGGACGTAAAGGTTCGCGTGGCGAGCAATCCGGAGTTTTTGGCGCAGGGCAACGCCGTGCACGACACGATGCACGCCACGCGCATCATCATCGGCACCGAGGACGAGACGGCGGAACAGATGCTGCAGGAGATCTATGCGCCGTTTGATTTGCCGATTGTTTCGGTCTCCCGCCGCTCGGCGGAGATGATTAAATACGCCTGCAACAACTTCCTCGCGCTCAAGATTTCCTATATGAACGATATCGCAAACCTCTGCGAGCTCGTCGGGGCGAACATCGACGACGTGGCGGAGGGCATGCGCTATGACCCGCGCATCGGCGCCAAATTCCTCAAGGCGGGTGTGGGCTACGGCGGCAGCTGTTTCCCGAAGGACACCAAGGCGCTCACCTTCCTCGCGCGGCAGCAGGGCATCACGCTCAAGACCGTGGAGGCCGCGGTGGAGATCAACGCCGCGCAGAAGACAAAGCTGTTTGACAAGGCGAAAAAACGCCTCATGACATTTGAAAACGTTCGGGTTGCCGTGCTTGGCCTCGCGTTTAAGCCCGGCACGGATGACCTAAGAGAAGCGCCGTCTCTGGATAACGTGCGCCTGTTGCAGGAGCACGGCGCGGATGTGGTCTGCTACGATCCCATCGCGGCGGAGAATTTTGCCAAGCGCTATCCCGACGTGAAGCTGGCAAACACGGTGGAGGAGGCGCTGGAAGGCGCGTTCTGCTGCTTTATCTTCACCGAGTGGGAGGAGTTTGTCCGTCTCTCGCCGGAGGTGTTCCGCAGAACCATGCGCGTGCCGCTGGTCTATGACGGACGCAACATCTTTGACCCGGAGCATATGAAAAAAGGCGGCGTGGAATACTATTCCATCGGCCGCTAAGGGGAGAGAGCATTGACCCAGAAGAGTGAAAAAACCATACTCATCACGGGCGCGGCTGGCTTTATCGGCTACCATCTTGCCAAGCGGCTGCTGATTGGCGGCTATCGCGTTGCAGGCGTAGACAGCATGAACGACTACTACGACCCCGCCTTAAAGCGCGCGCGTCTCGCGGAGCTGACGGGGTTTGAGCGCTTCTCGTTTACCGAGGGCGACCTTGCCGAAAACGAGTTGGTGGAGCGGCTGTTTGCCGAAACCAAGCCGGATGTGGTGGTGCACCTTGCCGCGCAGGCGGGCGTTCGCTACAGCATCGAAAACCCGCGCGCCTATATCGAGAGCAACATCGTAGGCTTTTTCAACGTGCTGGAGGCGGTGCGCCGCAATCCCGTTTCGCATTTTCTCTATGCGTCCAGCTCCTCCGTCTACGGCAACCGGGACAAGACGCCGTTTTCCGTGGAGGATCGCGTGGATCAACCCGTTTCGCTCTACGCGGCGACGAAGAAGAGCGACGAGCTCTTCGCCTACACCTATTCGCATCTCTACGGCGTGCCCGCAACGGGGCTGCGCTTCTTCACCGTCTACGGCCCGTTCGGACGGCCGGACATGGCGTATTTTAAGTTCACCAAGGCCATTTTGGAAGGCCGAGAGATCGATGTTTTCAACAACGGAAATATGCTGCGGGACTTTACGTATATTGACGACGTGACCAGCTGCATCGAAACAATGCTGTTTTCCCCGCCAAAGCCGGACGAGACGGGCGCGCCCTGCGCCGTCTACAACATCGGCAACAACAACCCCGTCAAACTCATCGACTTCATCCGCGCAATTGAATCCGCGCTGGGCAAAACCGCCAGGATTCACTACCTGCCCATGCAGGCGGGCGATGTGGAGAAGACCTACGCGGATATCTCGTCCACCCAGCGCGACTTTGGATTCTCGCCAAAGACACAGATCACAGATGGGCTACAACAGTTCGCAAACTGGTATTTAGCGTATTATAAAGCATAATTAAACACATTACGCGTAGTAAGCCTATTTGTTGTGCGCAAAATTTGATTTTGGGAACGGAATGGTGTTCTAGGATGGTTGGGTTTTATAATTACACGGTGCTATTGACCTATCTCGGCGTGGTGAGCTCCGTGCTCGGCATTGGCCTGGCGATGTACGGACGCACGTCTATGGCGATCGTGTGCCTGATGATCTCCGGCTTTTGCGATCTGTTCGATGGATCGGTTGCGCGCACACGTGTGCGCACGCAGAACGAGCAGAAGTTCGGGATTCAGATTGATTCGCTGGCGGACATGATCTGCTTTGGCGTGCTGCCCGCGGCAATCGGCTTTTCGATTGGCTTGACCAAGTGGTATGAAGCCGCGGCGCTGATTGTCTACGTCTTAGCGGCGCTCATCCGCCTCGCCTACTACAACGTCACCGAGGACGAGCTGGAGTTTTGCGAAAACACGCGTCGGGTCTATTACGACGGACTGCCGGTGACGACCGTCGCGCTGATCATTCCGCTGGTCTATACGCTGCGCCCCGTGATGAAGAACGGTTTTTTGCTCCTCTATGCGCTCTGCCTGCTGGCTACCGCCGTCGCGTTTTTGCTCAAGGTAAAGGTGCGAAAGCTCGGCATGCGGGGCATGATCGCCGCCGCGTTCGTGGGCCTCGGCGTTCTGGCGCTGCTCATCGTCGGCTGGAACTGCGTCGCGGTATAAAGCTTTTCCGAATGATGCCATCTCGTTTCAAGGCAAAAAAAGAAGCGCTCATTGGCGCTTCACTTTGTGGCTTCACCGATTCTTCGAATCATTTGCATCATGGGGTTTCCTTCTGCGTCTTTGGTCTCATCAATTACGCTAAAATCGTTATTCTCGTAAAAAGAAATCAATTCTCTCGTTTGCTTGCATTCGATTAAAACAATTCTGCCGCCAACAACATCTTGCGCCGTGCTGATACACGCCAGTGCTTGATCCAGTATGTATTTGCCGCTCAGAGCATCTTTGGGGATATTCTCGTTTCGCGCTAATTGCCCGATGAGAAAACATGGGAAAGTCCTAATCTTTTCGCCTCTTCGTGTGCCGCTAACACCATCGAGCTTTTTTCTTAAGTTGGTTGATGTTTCATCTGAAACGCTAATTGTGTGAAGCGCGAGCGTAAAATATCCAAGGATGGAATAGTTTTCACTTGTTAGTGTGTCCTCGTCAAATATAAGATAGGTGCATGATTTTTGCACTTTCTCATATTTTACCGATTTGTCTTTCAAAAACAACTCTATATCCGGATCAACAGAGCAAAAAAAAGAAGACAAAACGCTTTTCATTAGCGTTTCATCTTCATTTAGTTCCCTAATTATGCTTTTAAGCGCGAACAGAACTGGCTTAATATCTGTTCACTCCTCTCTTTTTCAACGGAAGAAATTTTGGGAACTTTTTTTACCGGCTTATCAGCTTGCAAAACTTCATAAAACTTCTCGATAGCCGGTTTGTTGGTCAATATGAAGTTTTTGTCGAAAGTACTGGTTGCCATGTAAAAACCTCCCTTCAAGATGGATTTTCACTGTGATAATTATAGTTTATTTACTGTTCGCTGTCAATCAACCGCTGACTGATCGATCATTGCTAGAATGCAAACACCATAACGGATGAAGCCACGCGAACTTATAAGGATACATCTGGTTTTGCAATTTGCAGCTACAATACTATCGTTGTTCAGTTCTTAATACGTGATATGGAGTCAATTTACCCGAACAGTACGCCAAAAAACTCCGTTACCGCCGCGACCCAGCGATCCAGATAGGCGGCCTTGAACGCGGCGTATGCATCCAGCCATGCCTGCGGGATGGCGTTTCGCGCGCTGTCTAGAATGGCGCGCGCGGTGGAATGCGAATCCCCCGCAGCGGAGGCGATGTAGTCCAGCGCGGCAAAGGCGACAAAGAGCAGCAGCGCCAGCGCGACGAGCGAAGCAAGAAAGCGCAGCACACCGCCGAGCAGACCGCCCCTGCCGCGATGCAATCTGCCAACGCCGTTTTCCGCGCCGCAATAGGGGCAATAGGTGCCCGTAAAGCGCGTTTTGCATTTTTTGCAGACGATGTGTCTTTTACGAGTGCTTTGCGGCATTCCTCAACAGCTCCAGCGCTTCTTTTTTGCGGATAACATGGCAGGCGGGGTTTTGAAACTCGTTTTCCGGGCAATAGCCAAGCGAGACGCAACTTGCGCCCGCGTCCTCAAAGAGCGCGGGGGCGGCCTCCTTGCAAAGGCGCATCATCTTCATCGCCAGATCGCGAATCTCCTTTTGCGCGTTCATGCA
>JAEWYV010000255.1 GCA_023458615.1 Bacillota bacterium | reverse complement strand
TAAACAGGCGCATAGGTGTTCTCATAATATTTATCGTTGATCGAATCCGTCACCATGCGGGAGAAGGTGCTTCCCTCATGCGTTTTTAGATAATCAAGCGCGCGTGTGACCTTCTCTTTGGAAGCCTCCTTGTGGCAGTTGAGCATGCTGTTGCCAATTACATTCTCGCGCTTGATGTTGCGGATTCGCTCCGCCGCATCATTGACAAACCGGATCGTGCCATCCACATCGGAGAGGATGATGCCATCCTGCGATTGATCCAGCACAAGTTTGTATAGATTGTCCAGCCATTGGTTATCCATTCTATTCCTCCCGCATTCCTGCGCGCCGCGATGGGCGATCCGCGCGATAATATCCGATCAGAAGTGTATGAACTATCCAAATATTACTATAGTATTCTGTTGATTGCTTTGCAATAGATTCGACATATGTTGATATATCGGCAATATTTTAGCAACTCCCCTCTCATCTACAGTTTACAATTGTTACATTGTAATAAAGCTATCTGTTTCATTACATAAAAATCATCGGCAGAGCCCCATCCCAGAGCGCCCCGCCGATGATGTATTCGTTTGTTTTATGATGCGTTCAGCGTTGTCCGCTCTCGCGCCGGACGGAGATTAGAAGAAGAACAAGCCAATCGCCCCGGGGCCGACGTGCGAAGCGGTGCAAGGCTCAAAGTTTGCAACCGTGACATTGACATCCGGCGCAAAATCCACTATGTCCGCCGCGAGCAGGTGTGCCTCGTCCTCGCAGCCCGTGTGCGTGATTCCAACCTCGCGGTTGGATTCCCCGGAGACATGCTTCTGCTGAAACACCTCAAACAGCGCTTTGATCGCCTTCTTGCGCCCGAGAATCTTCTGATCGAGCACGAGTTTCCCCTCTTCATCGCCCTTCAAAATGGGCTTGAGGTGCACAATCGCTCCCGCAAGCGCCGCGCTACCAGAGATTCTTCCGCCGCGCTTTAAGAAATTCAGATCGTCCACCATGATGTGGGAATGGATCTGATGGGTGCGCGCTTCCAACGTTTCAGCCGCTTCTTTGGCGCTGGCACCACTATCCCTAAGCCTCGCCGCCTCCAGCGCGAGCAGCCCTTCGCCTGCAACCGCGCTGAGCGAATCGACAATTCGTATATTGCGCTCCGGGTATTTCGGGCGCAGAATCTCCGCCGCGGTCTGGCTGCAACCGCAGGTGCCGCTGATCCCGCTTGAGATGGAAACGTAGACGATATCCCGGCCTGCCTTCAGATGCGGCTCAAACGCGGCAAGAAATGTTGCGGTGTTGACCATGGAGGTCTTCATCTCCAGCGTGCTGTCCTCACGCATGCGCTTAAAAAACGCCGCATGATCGAACACAACGCCTGGTTCGTAGCAGACAATCTCCTCTCCGTTGAGCGAGACGGTCAGCGAAACCACCTCGATTTGATGCGCGTTGAGTTCCGCTTCCGTCAGGTTTGCGGAGGAATCCGTATAGAGTGCGAATGACATTGTTCGCATCACCTCTTTTTCTAGTATGCCAAACCATAATAACCGTTTTTGCGTATTATGTAAAGAGATATTCAGAAAACAGCATCTAGTATTTTGCTGTTGCAGCGTCTATAATAAGACAAACCCCGGCGAAAGGAGACCGACATGCAATACGATAAAGGTGTGGTTGCGGATAAGCTTCTACGCTGGGAGCGTTTTTTGGCTGACTACCGCCTGCCGGAGTGGCAGGATCTACCGCAGATCGATCTTTATCTTGATCAGGTGATCGCGCTGGTCAATCAGTTCCTTGGTTTCTTCGTCTATGACCCTGTCGAAGAAAAGTTGTTGACCCCGTCTATGGTCAATAACTATGTCAAAAGCAGGCTCATCCCTCCGCCGGTTCGAAAAAAATACGGCAGAAAGCACATCGCGCTGCTACTCATGATCTGCACCTTTAAACAGTCCGTCAGCATGGCGGCGATGTCCAACATCCTCCCCTCGGAAGACGAAGCGCTGATTCGCGAGGAATATGCGCGTTTCACCGTGTCCTTTCAGCGCATCTCGCGCTATGTTGTGCAGCAGGCAAAGGCGAGCGCGGAGCCGATTTTTGACCCCGGCTCGAATACGGGGGCAGAGGTGAGCGACCTTGTCGTCGGTTCCTCCATCGCGGCGAGTTTTGCGCGGCTGCTCGCCGGAAAGCTGGTTGCCCTGCGTCTGCCGGACGAGAAGGAAGCCGCCGCAGAGCCAACTCAATCCATTGAATAAGGCAGAATAGAACAGCACGGGCCTCGGAATCAATCCGAAGCCCGTTTTTTTTGTATGATGCATGGATGCAAAAAAGCCAGCCGTTATCCCTTGCACAGGGTCTGTTTCATATTCGCCGCAAATTCGTCGATTCGCTGCACGATTCCCTCCGCCTGCATCGCCTCTCCGGGATAGTTCGCCGTCTGCATCAGGCAAAAGCGCGGCGGCAGCATGAATGTTTTATTCAGGCAAAGCGCGCCGAGCACCTGTTGCGCGACCAAATCACTCCCGCTGTAGCCGGATACGACCACCGCATAGAGATATTTTTCATAGAGCGAATTGTAGACCAAGACACTCGTCAGGCGGTTGATGAACGCGAGGATATTTGCGCTTGCGCTGTCGTTATAGTTGGGACAGAGCAGTAGCAGCGCGTCGCACTCGTTGATTGCGGGATACACATCGTTGGTGATCACCCCGCCATAGAAGCAGCTGTTTTGCCGCGCAAAGTGCGCGCAGGTTTTATAGGAGCAGCCCCGGCAGTCGAAAATCGCGCCGTTTTGCAGCGAGATTTCGCGGATGTCGCAGTCGTTTGCAAGCCGCTCGGTAATCGCCGCGCC